>NZ_VTPS01000004.1 GCF_008274215.1 Calorimonas adulescens
ACCTTCGAGGAAACTGGAGAGCAAATACTACAAGACCTGGGAGGAGTACAAGGCATTGAATCCTGAGGTGTCGGATTTTGGAGCGTCAAAACTTCAGGGTCTTGAGGAAACCGTCTTCCAATATCTAATGTATTTATTGATATAAAACATAAAACAACAAAATCACGGACGTTAAATTTTAATATAAAAATAATTTGTCATTTTTCCCAGTGTAAAACGTTGATGTTCCTAATTTTTTAAATTAATAATATATGGAAAGGAGCATCGTGAATGATGAATAATAACGCTCAGCAGTCATCTTCATACCGCTGGGTTATCCTGACGATTGCTTGTTTGGCGACATTTATCGGGAGCTATGCGCAGTATCAGATCCCTGCCCTCGCATATAAGCTTATCCCTGCCTTCAACCTTTCTTCGTCGCAGTATGCCAGTATCCTTTCGGCTCCCATGCTGCCTGCTGTATTTTTCAGCATTGCGGCAGGTGCAATGGCCGACCGTTTCGGCGTAAAGAAAGTAGTGTCAGTGGGATTCATATTTGCTATAATAGGCATAACTTTCCGCTTTGCAGCCACAAACTTTTGGGAGATGTTAATACTGATGGCTATGGCAGGATGCAGTTCAGCCTTTTTGAACGCCAATATCTCCAAGCTGTTGGGAGCGTGGTTTCCGCCAGAGCAAATTGGCACCGCCATGGGAGTTGTTCTGGCTTCCGCCACCATTGCTATGGCTGTAGGTACTGCCACATCTGCCATGTTTCCATCTATGAGAAGTGCTTTCATAACCGCAGGTGTGATCTGTGTGATAATCGCCGCACTCTGGGTGTTATTCATAAAGGATAAGCCCGAAGGTGCACCGGATATGCCGAGCATGCCTGTGGCTAAATACATCGGTGTGGCAGCCAAAAGCAGAAACATCTGGCTTGTGGGAATAACTATGATGTTCATCATGGGCGCAATGATGGCTCTTTCCGGTTTTCTCCCTAATGCGCTTCATGCAGTGAGGGGGTTGGACCCCGTAAAAGCAGGCTTTGCAGCATCACTGGGAAGTTGGGGAGGATTGGCTGGCAGCATTTTAGGCCCTGTGATTTGTGATCGTCTGGGTCGTATGAAACCATTTCTTGTAATATCAGCCATCCTAGCGGCAGCTGGCACTTACTATGCTTGGCAGGCGCCTCTAGGAGCAGTTATGTGGATTTTGTTCATTATCAATGGCTTTGTGGGGGCGGCTATTTCTCCACTGCTGATGTCTTTCCCCATGTTATTGCCAGAAATCGGCCCGGTTTATGCCGGAAGCGCCGGGGGTTTGATTGCCACCATGCAGCTCATTGGTGCATTCTGCATTCCAACATTTATTATAGCCCCTATTGCAGGTACAAATTTTTATATTATGTTTGGCCTTGCAGGGTTAAGCTTTTTAATGGCTGCGGTTGTAATAATGTTCCTGCCCGAGCTGGGCGTGAAAGCTCGTGCAAAATCAGATCCAGACTCCTCTCACTAATGCATAAACAAGGAGTGAAGAAGCCAGAAATGTCCTTTCTGGCTTCTCTATTAAAACATCTGTTTTTTTAACAGGATTTATTGTCATTATTCAAATATAAAGATAACTCTCATTTTGAAAAAAAGTAAATTCATTTTTTGAAATTAGTGGCCTATTGACGTATAATAGAATTATAAACAACATTAAGGATGTGAAAGCATGAGAAATGTCATCATTGCTTGCCAGACGCTTTACGATGAATTAAATCTGGCCGTCAATGAAACTCATTGTGAGTACCCAGTGGTATGGGTGAGCTCTGAGTATCATAGTGATCCCAATCGTCTGAGGTCAAAATTGCAGCAGGAAATCGATGCACAGAACGGATTCGACAACATATTGTTTGCATACGGGTTTTGCGGTAATGCTGTAATAGGTCTGAAAGCCTCTACTGCAAACCTGATTTTTCCCAAAACCGATGACTGTATTTCAATGCTCCTTTCCAAACCAGAAGAGAAATATGAACGCATGAAAGAAACTTACTTTTTGACCAAAGGCTGGATAGAAAACTCAAAGAGTTTGTTGAATGAATATCTGAATGCCGTGAATCGTTATGGAGAAAAAAGGACGAAAAGAATATTTCAGATTATGTTAAAACATTACAATAAATTGATGCTCATTGACACGGGTGCTTATAATGTAGCCGATTATTGGGATAGGGCAAAAAAAATAGCTGGAATTGCAGATCTGGAATTGTTTACGGGGAAAGGCAACCTATGGCTGTTGAAAAAATTATTGACCGGCCCCTACGATGATGATTTTATTATTATTGATAAAGGTCAAACAGTCAATACAGCAAGTCTGGGATATGTTTATGATAGAAATACTTACCAGGATCTATAGTAGAGGTATACAGCTAAAAAATTTGTCGCTACACTTGATTTTTTGCTTTGTTTAATACTTTTTTGATATAATTTTTCCATTGTTTATAAGGGAAAATCCAATGGCATAGAATTCCAAAAGAGGGGAACACTATGCTATTTTTTCTTTCGGGAAATATATATTCTGTACGCAAAATACACAGGTGGATTTTATCCCAATGGAAAAAGCCATGCGGGAACTTGGCATAAATCAGTCTGACCTGGACAATATAGAAGATATAAAAAATCTTGATCGGCCTTAGCAAATACAGGCAGTTAAGGCAATTAACAAAGTGGCTGCTAATCCTCTGCCTCAAACAGAGGGTGGCTACGGTAAACCTTTGATAGTGGTGGATATTGACAAAATAAATGTGTAATGGTAAACTATCTTAACAAATAATATATCAAATGCGGTGAAGGGGAATAGTATAAACCTGTCGGGCATACAGAGAGCTGGCTGTTGGCTGAGATGCCGGCTGCCTATGGTTTTGAACCCACCCTGGAGCAGGAAGCGATGAGCTTTCCCGGATATCCGTTATATATTTAAGTGGGCTTTTGCCAATAAGGGTGGTACCGCGGAACCTTCCGTCCCTGTGAGGGGTTGGAGGGTTCTTTTTTTAAAGAAAAGGAGGATATTATGGAGGAGAAAAATCAGTATTTAAAAGAGATTACCCCAATGGATGAGGATTTTTCTCAATGGTATATTGATACCATATTGAAGGCAGAACTGGCTGATTATTCTACAGTAAGGGGTTGTATTGTCTTCAGACCATATGGCTATGCTATATGGGAAAACATGCAGCAGCTTTTAGACAGACGCTTTAAAGAAACAGGGCATAAGAATGCATATTTTCCACTGTTCATCCCCGAATCTCTCCTTCAAAAGGAAGCAGAGCATGTGGAAGGGTTTGCGCCTGAGGTGGCATGGGTTACCCATGGGGGCAGTGATGAATTGGTGGAGAGGCTTGCCGTAAGGCCGACGTCGGAAACTATAATATGCAGCATGTATTCAAAGTGGATAAAGTCGTGGAGGGACCTACCAGTCCTGATAAATCAGTGGGCAAATGTAGTCAGATGGGAAAAGAGTACCAGACCGTTTTTAAGGACATCAGAATTTCTATGGCAGGAGGGGCATACAGCCCACAGGACAGAAGAAGAGGCCGAGGAAGAGACACTGAGGATGCTTGAGGTTTACAGGGACTTTGTGGAGACTGAGCTGGCTATACCTGTGATAAAGGGTAGGAAAACTGAGAATGAAAAGTTTGCTGGGGCATTGAGGACATATACCATTGAGGCTCTTATGAAGGACGGTAAGGCACTTCAGGCCGGCACATCCCATAACCTTGGGCAGCACTTTGCAAAGGTGTTTGATATACAATATTTAGACACAGATGGACAGCTAAAGTATGTTTGGCAGACATCATGGGGTGTTTCAACGAGGCTCATTGGGGCACTGATCATGGTCCACGGGGATAACAAAGGTCTTAAAATACCGCCGCGGATAGCCCCTGTACAGGCAATAATAATACCTATACCTGGACAGGAAAGTGAAAAGGTGTTTGAAAAGGCTAAGGAACTATCTGCGGGGCTTAATAGCAGATTCCGTGTGGAAGTGGACTTTAATGATGAAAAGACCCCAGGATGGAAATTCAGTGAATACGAGATGAAAGGTGTGCCTCTAAGGATTGAGATTGGTCCAAGGGATGTAAAGAATGACCAGGTGGTCTTAGTTAGAAGGGATACCGGTGAAAAGATGGTTATATCCCAGGATGCTCTGGATGTGAAAATTGGAGAGGTACTTGAGGACATACAGAGGAATATGTTCACTCAGGCAAGGGCTTTTGTGGAGAAAAATACGAGAGAAGTTCATAGTTTTGATGAGTTTAAAGAGACAATAGAAAATAAAAAGGGTTTTGTAAAGGCAAATTGGTGCGGGAGTACTGAATGTGAGCTTGCGATAAAAGATGAGACCATGGCCACCATAAGGTGTATACCATTTGAAGGTAGTGAGCCTGATGGTGGGTGTGTGCACTGTGGCAATAGGGCTACCAAAAAGGTAATTTTTGCAAGGTCATATTGATTATGTATATGAACATGTCAGAGATAGTACCAATGCCTCTTAAGGATGTTTCTAAAAGCCTGGGTGATGATACAGTCAGGCTCATGGTAAGGGCCGGCCTTGTGAGGAAGGTCAGTGCTGACTCTCTTTTGTATATGCCCTTGAGTATCAAAGTGATTAGAAAGATTATCAATCGGATACTGAAATACTACTGTAGTGCACATGAAGTAATGCATGGCGGCCTTGATGAGAAGAGGTCCATCTCGTTTTTTAAGGTTTTAAAAAACGAGATGGACCTGTATCAGATTGCATTTTATTCCCTTTGCGGCGATGAGCTGACTGTATATTTTAAGGAAGAAAATTCAGGGGTGTATTTACCTGAATTTATTCGAGAGTATGTCCAAAAGGTTGAAAATAGTGCAGTTTATGTTTCCACGAATGAGACGGGCCATATGAGATTTCTCAGTTGTCCTGAATGTGGCAGACTTTATGACCCTCACAATATAGAGATTAGTATGGAAGCAGGCATACCTGATTCTGCAACTGACATGATGGAGATATATACTCCGGGTGCTACTACTATAGATAAGCTCTGTAAGTGTTTGGATATTATACCTGAAATGACCGTTAAGACCATGATATATGAGACAGAGAGGCAAAAGGAAAAGTATTATTATGCAGTAATGGTAAGGGGTGACAGGACGATATCAGAAGAAAAATTGAAAAAGGCTCTGGAGGCAGACAGGGTTGGCCTGGCCGATGAATCCGTGGTGAAGTCTATAACAGGCTCACCACCGGGGTTTTGTGGGCCTGTGGGCATAAATGTGCCGATAATTGCGGACCTTGAGATAAGCCATATGGATAAAATGGTTGCTGGTGCCAATAAGCTTGACACCCATATTGTAGGTTGTACACCGGGGAGGGATTTCCAGGTTGAGAGGTACTTTGACCTGAGATGTGGTACAGAAGGAGATAAATGCCCTGTCTGCAGTTGTGGGTTAAGGACTGTCAAGGGGTATGTAGTCATGCAGAAAGACGAGCCTTATGAGGGTGTGTGCAGCTTTACCTATCATCTGGGACGCATCCTGCAGAGCATTGTGAAAAATGGAATGGATGAATATGGTATCAGGTGGCCCAGGGGATTGGCCCCATTTGATGTGGCGATAGAGGTAACCTCGCCAGGGAATAAATTTCTTGTGGATGAGGCAAACAGCATCAAGAGGTTACTTGAAAGAGATTTTGATGTTTTGTATGATGATAGAGACATGGGGCTTAGGGCACGGCTGGTAGATATAGACCTTCTTGGCATTCCAAAGACTGTAATAGTCACTGATAAGACCAATGAAATAGGCAGGTATGAACTGAGGTATAGAAGAGGAGAGTCAAAGTTTGTTGAGAGGGATAGGCTTTTAGAAATACTGAATAGTCGTGGGCTTCAATGATATGATGAATTCAAAGCCGACGCTGGATTTCATTGAATTTATTGAGATAACTTGTTGGGCATAAAACTATAGTGGGAAACATAATTAAGGGTTTGTTTTTGGTGTCTGAGATTCTTGTTCATTTTCATTTACTGTTATAATCAGTAATATTTTATTGAGTATATAAACCACCCTGATTACACAAAATAAATGTGGAGGAGGGTGGTTTTTATGTCTATAATAACAGTCAATCTTGGCGATTTTAATCCGGTAATGGATGGTGTAATTGTAAAGAGGGTAGTGGAAAATGCTTCAGATGAGGATGAAATTGTTATAAACATAGACAGCAATGATGCAGTGGATGCATATAATATCTATAGTATACTGGAGAGTGGCGGCTATGAATTCCTTCCAAAGACATCAGACAATGGAAGAACATATAAGATAATGGCCCGTAAAAGGAGGACCTCTGATGACAGACCAAAAGGACTTGAGTAGAAAAAACAAGAGGAGCATTACACCTGAGAATGCCTTCGGCGAATTTGTACCTACCCTTCATAAGTGGGTCATGCCCAATGTAATGAGACAAAGGGCTAAATACATGAAAGAGATCTCTGCAGAGAAAAATCCCGGTGCAGATGCTGACACAAAAGCGTAGGTAAACCTGCGCTTTTGTACGATTAAAAGAGATACAATGTGACTGAGGAAAATATTCAGTTAAAATAGGTTAATTTTTAAATATCACAGGCTTTACATGTAAAAAATGGTGGGTTAAACTAAAATTGAAAGTCAAAGAAAGTCAAAGGCAGTAAAGAGGTGAAATGATGGCAAGGCTTAGCGACATTATAGAAAACTTCATAAAGCAGATGTTAGAAGAAAGTGGGAACAATTTTGTTGTGATACAGCGAAATGAGCTTGCCAACTATTTTAGATGTGCGCCGTCGCAGATAAACTATGTACTGGAGACAAGGTTCACTTATGAAAGAGGTTATTATATAGAGAGTAAGAGAGGCGGCGGTGGATATGTAAGGATATTTAAAGCTGACGTTGATGAAGACCACTACCTTCTGCAGATGTTGTCTCAGAAGATGGGTGACAGCATGGATCAGCAGACCGCATATGCATATATAGATGGCCTCCTTGAGCAAAACATATTGGACGAAAAGATACACAACATATTTAAAAATGTTGTGAGCGACAGGACATTAAATCTAGATCCCGAGATCAGGGATAGTATAAGGGCAAATATTGTTAAGACGATATTTTTGACCTTAATTAAGTTTTGCAATGAAGATGCGTAGGAGGGATGGGTATGCTCTGTGAAAGGTGCGGGAAAAATCCTGCAACTGTGCATTATACTCAGATTGTGAATGGTGTTAAGTCTGAAGCTCATCTATGTTCAGAGTGTGCTAAAGAGGTAGGTGCTACATTTGGTGGCAATCTACAGGGTATGATGTCCGGGTTTATGCCATTTGTTTTTGGCAACAATTTCTTTACTGAACCATTTGGACCCGGCAGCTTTCTTTCAGGTTTTATGGACTGGGGAATGTCTCCCGGAACAGTAGAGGAGGAACTGAGATGTGAATATTGTGGCCTATTGTATTCTCAATTTAAAAAGACAGGTTTTCTGGGATGTCCTAAATGCTACTCTACTTTCAGGGAGAGGTTAAATCCTCTTATAAGGCGGGTCCATGGTAGTTCAAACCATGTGGGCAAAGTACCTCGGAGAAAAGGTGGTAACCTCAGGATTAAGAGAGAGATTGAGGAACTCAGGGCGCAGCTTGATGAAGCGGTCAAGAAGGAGGAATTTGAAAAAGCTGCTGAGCTGAGAGACAGAATAAAGGACCTTGAAAAGAAATTAAAGGGATAGAGGTGTTTGACGTGAGTTGGTTTGATGAAAAGGGGCCGGAGGGGGATGTGGTACTAAGCAGTCGTATAAGACTTGCCAGAAATTTTGAAGATTTGCCATTTCCTGATATAATAAGTGTAGAACAGTCGCAGGTTGCTATCAAAAGATGCAAAGAGGCATTGCTGGATAAGGGTTCATCACTTTCCCCACAGCTTCAGTTTTTAGACCTGAAAGCCATGGATGATACAAGCCGCCAGGCGTTGGTGGAAAAACACCTGATCAGTCCTGATCTTGCGAGGAATTATAGTAAGGGTGGACTTATATTAAAAAATGACAACTCTGTGTCTATAATGATAAATGAGGAAGACCATATCAGAATTCAATGCTTTGCAGCTGGGTTAAACCCTGAGGCAGCATGGGATATTGCTGATAAGATTGATGACCTTTTAGAAGAGAATGAATCTTTTGCCTTTGACGAGGAGCTTGGTTATATAACAGCATGTCCCACCAATGTAGGTACGGGCTTGAGGGTTTCAGTGATGATGCACCTTCCTGCACTGGTCAAGACAGGGAATATAAACAATGTGATTGAAAATATTAATAAACTGGGAATAACGGTAAGGGGAATATATGGAGAAGGGACACAGGCCTTAGGAGACATCTTTCAGATTTCCAATCAGGTAACCCTGGGCAGGTCTGAGAGGGACATTATTGGTAATATAAGGGGCCTTGCTATGGAGATACTGAATGCTGAGCGTTCAACTATAGAGGCCTTGCTAAAAAGTTCAAAGTTACAGATAGAGGATATGGTATACAGGGCATTTGGGCTTTTATCAAATGCCAGAGTACTGACATCAGAAGAAACTTTAAGGCTGCTTTCGGATGTAAGGATGGGTGTGAATATGGGTATGATTGACGTTCCAATTACAGTGCTCAATAAGCTTTTGATAATGACAAGGCCAGCAAATCTGCAACTTATGTGTGGCAGAAGGCTGGAGCCTTATGAGAGGGACATAAAGAGGGCAGAATATGTAAAAGAAATTTTAAAAACTCAAAGTGGAGGTGTGTAAAAATGATGTTTGGTGGTAGATTTACAGAGAGGGCCCAGAGGGTATTGATTCTTGCCAATGAAGAGGCTAAGGCTTTAAACCACAATTATGTGGGTACTGAGCATATCCTGCTTGGGCTTTTAAAAGAAAATGAGGGTGTGGCTGCACAGGCTCTCCACAGCCTTGGCGTGCAGTTTGACGATATAAGGGATAGGATAGAGAGCCTTATCGGACGGGGAACCATGCCTGTGGATGTTATTGGTTATACGCCGAGGGCAAAGAGGGTTTTGGAACTGAGTTTTGTGGAGGCACGCAGGTTGGGGCATAACTACGTTGGGACGGAGCATATTCTCCTTGGTCTGTTAAGAGAAGGTGAAGGTGTAGCTGCACGGGTGTTGATGGAGATGGGTGTGGACCTAAACAGGGCGAGGGATGAAGTGATGAAGCTGCTCTCGCAGGAACCCGGCGGTCAGGCAAAACAGGGGAGGGCATACGGCAATACTCCTAACCTTAACCAGTATGGTAGAGACCTTACCGAAATGGCAAGAGACGGTAAATTGGACCCGGTGATAGGGAGACAAAAAGAGATAGAGAGGGTTATACAGGTACTCTCAAGACGTACTAAAAATAATCCCTGCCTCATAGGTGACCCTGGGGTTGGAAAAACAGCTATAGCTGAGGGCCTGGCCCAGCAAATAGTTGCCGGTAACGTGCCGGAGATTTTAAAAGATAAGAGAGTTGTTACCTTAGACCTCTCTGCTATGGTAGCAGGTGCCAAATACAGAGGAGAATTTGAGGAAAGGCTGAAAAATGTCATAAATGAGGTTATTAAGGCACAGAATGTGATACTGTTCATAGATGAGATGCATACGATAATAGGAGCAGGTGCGGCAGAGGGTGCTATTGATGCCTCAAATATATTAAAGCCGGCACTGGCCCGTGGCGAGATACAGGTGGTAGGTGCCACTACTGTAGACGAGTATAGAAAATATGTGGAAAAGGATGCTGCCTTAGAACGCAGATTTCAGCCGATAATGGTTGAAGAGCCTACTGTTGAGGAGACGATAGAAATCCTGAAAGGCTTAAGGGACAGGTATGAGGCACATCATAGGGTAAAGATAACTGACGGTGCTTTGGAGGCTGCAGCAAAGCTTTCTGCCAGGTATATAACCGACAGGTTCCTGCCAGACAAAGCCATAGACCTTATTGATGAAGCTGCATCTCGTGCCAGACTGCAGACCTATGTAGCTCCACCAGAAATCAAAGAGCTGGAAGAAAAGCTAAGCGACCTTGAAAAGGAAAAAGAAGCTGCTATAAGTGCTCAGGAATTTGAAAAGGCTGCGAGGATAAGGGATGAGGAACAGAAAGTAAAGCAGGAGATAGAAGACCGTAAGAAGGAATGGACAGCAAGGACGATGTCGGAGGACAAATGTGTGACAGAAAGTGATATAGCATATATTGTTTCCACATGGACGGGCATACCTGTAAAGAGCCTGACTCAAGAGGAATCAGACAGGTTATTAAACCTGGAGAAGATACTGCATGAGAGGGTAATAGGTCAGGATGAGGCAGTAGATGCTGTGGCCCGTGCTATAAGGAGGGCAAGGGTAGGTCTAAAAGACCCTAAAAGGCCTATTGGTTCGTTCATCTTTTTGGGACCAACGGGTGTGGGTAAGACAGAGCTGGCAAAAGCCCTTGCTGAGGCTATGTTTGGCGATGAGAATGCTATAATAAGGCTTGACATGTCTGAGTATATGGAGAGATTTAGCGTCTCCAGACTCATTGGTTCGCCTCCAGGATATGTGGGATATGATGAGGGAGGGCAGCTTACAGAGAGGGTAAGAAGGAAACCCTATTCTGTTGTGCTTTTTGATGAGATAGAAAAGGCTCATCCTGATGTGTTCAATATACTGCTGCAAATTTTGGATGATGGAAGGCTGACAGACGGGCAGGGCAGAACTGTGGACTTCAAAAACACTGTAATTATAATGACATCAAACGTTGGCGCAGAAACCATCAAAAAACAGGAGAGCATAGGTTTTACAGTAAAGGAAGAAGAAGGCTTAAGCGACTATGAAAAGATGAAGGAAAAGGTCTTAGAGGAGCTTAGAAGGACCTTCAGACCTGAATTTTTAAACAGGGTTGACGATGTGATTGTGTTCCGTCAACTAACCCTTGATGACTTGAGAAAGATAGTTGAATTGATGCTCAAGGATGTAAATAAGAGGATACAGCAAAATAACATCACCTTGGAGTTTATGCCTGAAGCCATGGAGTATCTGGCCAAAGAGGGCTTTGACCCAACGTATGGGGCCAGGCCGCTCAAAAGAGCCATACAGAAGCACGTAGAAGATGCCCTATCAGAGCTTATGTTAAGAGGCGAGGTAAAGGCAGGGGATTCTGTACTGGTGACTGTGGAAGATGGAAAACTGATTTTCAGAAACAAACAAAAACTGAATGTATAATAGCTTTATAAAATACATCAGAGGACTTAAATTTTTAATACAGGGGCTGTCCTTTGGTTGACAGATATTGTGCCGTTTGTACTTTGTGGTCCTTCAGGTTACGCTGAAGGACCTGTTTTTAAGGGGGATAATCATGGCAAAAGAGAAAAGCTCATATGTATGTATAGAATGTGGCTATCACTCATCTAAGTGGATGGGGCGATGTCCTTCATGCAACAGTTGGAACACGATGATAGAAGAAAAGCATGAGGATGAGAAAAAAACGACGAAAGACCTGAAACTAAAACAGGAAGAGCTTCCCGTATCCCTGGTAGACATTGATTCATTACCTGAAGAGAGAACGAAGACTGGCATAGAGGAATTTGACAGGGTATTGGGTGGTGGACTTGTAAAAGGGTCACTCGTGCTTGTTGGAGGCGACCCGGGTATAGGTAAATCTACCCTAATTCTTCAAGCAGCGATAAAGCTTGCCAGCAGCGGCCATAAGGTGCTTTATTTGTCTGGAGAGGAGTCAGTAAATCAGATAAAGATGCGTGCAAAGAGGATAGGTAGGCAGTCAGAGAATCTTTTTGTCGCTTCAGAGACTCGATTTTCAAAAATAGAGGGCATGATTGAGTATATAGCCCCAGAATTTCTCATAATTGACTCAATTCAGACCATGTATGATTCAGAGCTAAATACATCTGCAGGTAGTGTAAGTCAGATAAAGCTGGTTACTTCCAGGTTGATGGGCATAAGCAAGAGCAATGGCATTACCACCATGGTGATAGGACATGTCACAAAAGAAGGGGTGTTGGCGGGGCCGAGGGTTTTAGAACATATGGTGGATACAGTGCTCTACTTTGAAGGGGACAGGTCGGGAAGCTACAGGGTGATAAGGGCGGTTAAAAATCGCTTTGGTTCTACCAACGAGGTGGGACTCTTTGAAATGGACGAAAATGGCCTTGAGTCTATAGACAACCCCTCTGAGATACTTATTGGTCAAAGGAGTGATTCACCTGGCTCTGTTATCAGCTGTGCGATGGAAGGGACCAGGCCCCTATTAGTTGAGATACAGGCCCTTGTTACGCCAACAATTTTTGGGATGCCGAGGAGGATGGTAAACGACCTTGACTACAACAGGTTTTTAATGGTCGTAGCGGCACTGGAAAAACAGGTTGGCTTAAAAACACAGAGTCAGGATATATATGTAAATGCTGTAGGGGGGTTGAAACTTTCTGAGCCGGCACAGGATTTGAGTATAGCTGTTGCAATAGCCTCCAGCTATAAGGAAAGACCGGCAGACCCCTATACCCTTGTTGTTGGTGAAATTGGTCTTACCGGTGAGATACGCAGCATCAGCAATGTAGAGAGCAGGATAAAGGAGGCCAGAAGAAGCGGCCTGAAAAGGGTGGTAATTCCGCAAATGAACAGGAATAAAATCAAACCTATCGACAGCATTGAAATAATAGGGGTAAAAACCTTGAGCGAAGCCTTAAAACTTGCCTTTAAGGAAAACTAAAGCATATTGAAGGTTCCCAGGGTGGTGAGTTTATCATATTCCTCAAGCATATTATCATAAAGATTGATATTTAATAAATTGCAAAGAGCTGCAAGGTAAAAAAGGTGATTTTGCAGTTCCTGGTTTATAACCTCCCTGCATTCGTCGCATAGCTCTCCACTCAGGTGAGAGCTGGTGAAATTGGAAATTTCAGTTATATCAATATCAGGAGGTATCTCCTGCTTTTGTGCTTCTATCTTGATGCAGCCGCAGACAGTGACGGCTTTGGCTACCGCCCTGCCTATCCTGGCATCGGTTTCCTGCAGTTTTGTAAGTACATCAAGTATGCTCTTATGTCTGAAAAGGACTTCATTAACAGTATTTTGGAAATCGTCAACGATAATGTCTTTCATAATGTTCCTCCTTGTGAAACCTATTAATGTTATTATATTTTTTAAATATGGCTGTGTCAATAAGGGGTAGTGTGAATGTGGTATAAGTTATTATGATTTTAAGTTCCGATAAATATTCTATTAAAACGATGGAAAATTATATGAAGAATATCCAAAATAAACATTTTATTTTACTATTAACGGTTATAAAAATTTGGTATAATGAAAATAATAGAAGTGGAGGTGATATGCTTGCTCAGAAGGATAGTAAGGATTGCATTATTTTTAGTTGGTCTGGGCCTTGGGTATGAAATAGCTTTGGGGTTGTTATGGATATTTAATTTTCAGGATTTCTTTACGTTCTCATTATCTAATAATCAGCAGTTATTCTTTATAGGACTTATAATGTTGGGATGCGGTACGGCTTTATATTTATCCTCACCACGGATTATAAAGTGGTCAATAGATATTGCAGAATGGATGGATTCATCACTGCAGAAGGTACCTACTAACGAGATTTTAGTTGGGATAATGGGACTTATAGTAGGGCTTATTATAGCCAACCTGGTAAGTACACCCTTTAGGTTGGTGCCAGTAATCGGAATTGTTGTTACCGTTATATTAAACATTGTGCTCGGGTATGTGGGTGTTGTGGTTGCTGTCCATAAAAAAGATGAGCTTTCAAACATGTTTTCGTTTTTGAAGAAGATGAACAAGGAGAAGCTCAAACCTGAAGACAGAATTCAGCCAAAGGTATTGGATACCAGTGTTATAATAGACGGCAGGATTCTGGATATATGCAAAACAGGTTTTATAGAAGGAAATATCATTATTCCAGGCTTTGTCTTAGAGGAACTGAGGCATATTGCAGATTCGTCTGATACTTTAAAAAGAAATAGAGGTAGAAGAGGTCTTGATATATTAAACAAAATGCAAAAAGAGCTCAATGTAAAAGTAGAAATAAATGAGAGAGATTTTCCTGAAATTGCAGAGGTAGACCTTAAGATCTTGAAGCTTGCCCAGGTAATTGGTGGCAAGGTAGTAACCAACGACTATAATCTCAATAAGGTAGCAGAGTTTCAGGGTGTCAGTGTTTTGAATATAAATGAACTATCCAATGCAGTAAAACCTGTGGTACTTCCTGGTGAAGAAATGGTTGTGCAGGTTATAAAGGATGGGAAAGAATCCGGCCAGGGGATAGCATACTTAGACGATGGCACCATGATTGTGGTTGACGGAGGTAAAAAATACATTGGAGACACACTTGAGGTTGTAGTGACAAGCGTGCTTCAAACTGCAGCTGGAAGGATGATATTTGCAAAGCCAAGGATAAATATACAGGAAAAAGCAATATAACAGTCATTTTTAAGGCAAGGATTGATATTGTTCTGCGTGCTGTAAAGCAGTCATTATAGAATTATATAATACCGAGGGGACATATCTCATGATATGTCCCCTGCTTTTATGGTATAATGTTGTTCGGTGGTGAGTATAGTGAAAAATACTGCTATTTTACTTGCGGCAGGAAAGAGCTTGAGGATGGGGACTGGGTTTAATAAGACACTTATTGAAGTCGATGGCAGGCCTCTGTTATGGTATTCATTGAGGATACTTGAACAGTGTGAGCTTATAGATGAGATAGTGCTCGTGGTACAAAGAGACATGGTAGGGTATGTGGATGATTACATAGTAAAAGGTTATGGATTTAAAAAGGTGAGCAGGATAGTGGAGGGCGGAAGTGAAAGGCAGTTTTCGGTTTTCAATGGACTATCGGCCGTGGAGTATGCTGATGTTGTTGTTGTTCATGATGGGGCCAGGCCGCTTATAACAGAACAAATGATAAGAGATGTAATAGAGGTTGCATATGAGGTGGGGGCCACTGCTGTTGGTGTACCCCTAAAAGACACTGTAAAGGTTATAGGCGAAAACAATATGGTAAAATATACACCGGACAGGAGAAGCCTCTGGGCTATACAGACTCCTCAGGCCTTCAGATTTGAGATATTAAAAGATGCACATGAAAAGGCAATAGAGGAAGGGTATGTAGCAACCGATGACTGTGCCCTTGTAGAAAAGATAGGAAAATCCGTAAAAATAGTAGAGGGAGACTACAAAAACATAAAGGTCACCACCCCCGAAGACCTTGTTATACTTGAAGCCCTTATAAGCATATAATGTATGTGTAATTGAGCTAATCTGCTGCCGCAAAACTGATGTAATTGTAGATGCATTGTGGTGAAGTATATGGATATATAACGATTACAAAATGTACGGTTATACTTTTAATGTTATGTATAATACACAAACGACAGAAATCTCAGCAGAATTTATGGGGTGGTCTTATGAAACCGGTAATAATTGTCCCTGGTCTTTACGCTTCCATACCAAATCCGCTTGCGAAAAATGGATACAGTTTAGGTTTCAGTGAGAGGTTTTATGGACCATTGATCGATGGGCTTACCTCAATGGGTTATGTCATGGACAAAGATCTTTTTGTCGCCTGTTACCCATGGTGGGAAAATATAAGGTTTATCTCTTCAAAATTTCTTGTGCCTATGATTGATACAGCAAAAAATGCATGTAAGTGTGATGATGTTATCCTTATATGCCACAGCATGGGTGGGCTGGTTGCCAGGGACTATATACAGGATAATGGCTATAGAAATGATGTGGATAAACTTATAATGCTTGGCACTCCTAATGCTGGTTCTGCCAATGCATACTATGCATGGGAGGGTGGGGACCTGGCACCGACACCTGACTTTGACCCGTTAAATATATTTTATAAGGCTTTTGTGTGGATGATATCAAGGCAGCATCTTTTACCACATCCTAAGGATGTGATAAGAAATCATATAAAGTCAATTAAAGAACTTATGCCTGTAAGGGAATATGGTAACTATATTTTTACCTATAAAAATGGTGAGATAGATTTTATCCCTATAAGGGAAATGAAAGAAAAAAACGACTATCTTGCGGAATTAAACAAAAGATTTGATATCCTTGAGGAAAGGTGCAGGCTTTATCTTTTTGGGGGAACGGGTCACTATACCAATGAGTATATACAGGTATCATCAAAGAAGGATAAGTGCTGGGAGGATGGTAAGCCTGAGGGGGTGGTCAGGAATTTGGAAGGAGATGGTACAGTCCTTTTAAAGAGTTTGAGGGTAAAGAGCAATGCCATAGAGGTTAAGAGCCTTCATACGGACCTTATGGGAAAGGCGCTGGAACAGATTTCTAAGATTCTAAATATCAACTATAAGGGACACTTTGAGACGGAAAAGATAGATAATTATCTCAGCATTATTGTCCCTAAGGGGGTTGACCTGTATGAAGATGTTGAGGATTTAAAATTTAGTAAGGTTACAATATATGACAGATTCGACTGGTATCTGATGTTTAATGTGAAAAAAAGGGATTACAGATTCAGGATAAGGGAAAATCTACCTGTATCAGATATTTTTATTGATACAATGAAGAATGGTGTTAATGTGTATAAAGAATATAGAAGGACTACATCGGAATTTGTAATAAAGGGTGAGGATATAAATTGAGGACTGGTATAGGTTATGATTCACACAGGATGGTAGATGGGCGTAAGCTTATCCTGGGAGGTGTTGAGATACAATATCAGAAAGGACTTTTGGGGCATTCTGATGCCGATGTTTTGATCCATGCAGTAATTGATGCTATGTTCGGGGCAGCATCTATGGGGGATATAGGTGATCACTATCCTGACTCTGATGAGCGATATAAAGACATATCGAGTATGATCCTGCTCAAAGACGCATACAGGCTTATTAAAGAGAATGGCTACAAGGTAGTAAATATTGACTCGGTTATCCTCTGTGAGAGCCCAAGATTAAGGGATTATATACCAGCCATGAGACACAATATAGCAGGTATACTTGAGATACCTGACAATGCGGTCAGCATAAAGGCAAAGACCAACGAGGGCATGGGCGATATAGGTCGCGGCGATATGGTTGCTGCTATGGCTACAATACTTCTTGCAAGCGATAATAAGAAATTTCCTCTATATTGAGGAAATTTTTTATTTAATAGCAGGAAATTCAAGACATATGTAGAAATTATATAGATGTAAGACAACAGATATCTTATGGAGGTGTTAGTTATGGGTTTTAAAAAAATTTTTAGTTTTGCCCTTATATTTGTTCTTGTTGTCTCCATGGTGACCTTTGGAGAGGTATCAGGTGTTGCGGCTCAGAAAAATGTTAATTTGACTATTCTGGCCACATCAGATATTCACGGACACATATACCCATGGGACTATGACCAGGCAAAACCGGCGGATTATGGCCTGGCCAAGGTTTACACCATTGTTAAAAGCGTAAGGGCAGAAAACCCCAATACCATCCTCGTGGATAACGGCGACCTTATACAGGGAACACCGCTTGTCTCCTATTACAACTCCCAGATACTGTCCGGTAATAAAGACTTTACATATCCCATGATTGATGTAATGAATATGATGGGTTATGACTCAATGACCCTGGGCAACCATGAATTCAATTTTGGCCTTGACGTACTCAACAAGGTAATATCCGATGCAAAATTCCCTGTTCTGTCGGCAAATATTTACAAAGAGGACGGGACAAACTTTGTAAAGCCGTACACCATAAAAGATGTTGGTGGTGTTAAGGTCGGTATACTTGGGCTTACCACAAAGACCATACCAGAGTGGGAAAATCCAGATAACTATAAGGGCCTCAAGTTTAATGACATAGTAGAGGAAGGCAAAAAGTGGGCCAAGGTGCTTAAGGATGATGAAAAGGTGGATTTTATACTGGCAGTTGTGCACTCGGGCATAGAGTCACCGACAGATATCATCCCTGAGAACCAGGTCAAGGCCCTTGCAGAGAATGTACCGGAAATTAATGCCATAGTAGCAGGGCACACACACTCAAACATACCAAATCAGGTAATAAACGGAGTTACAATAACTGAACCAGGCAGATGGGGTGAGTATTTATCCAGGATAGACGTGGAACTCACCAGTGATGGTGCAGGGTATAGGATAGCAAATATAACAAGCAATACCATTTCTACAAAGGATGTTGAACCGGCACAGGAGGTCCTGGATCTGGCAAAACCATACCATAACCAGACCTTGAACTACATTAATACTAAGATAGGCACAGCGACCGATGATTTTGCGCCTGTGGATGAAATAAAAGGAATTCCTACGGCGCAGATTAAGGATACGGCTTTGATAGATCTTGTGCAGAAAGTACAGATGTATTACGGTAAAGCGGATGTGTCCATGGCAGCCATGTTTAACCCCAATGGCATAATCAAGAAGGGTGATATTACCATCAGGGATATTTCCGGCCTGTATATATATGAAAACTATTTATATACCATTGAGGTTACAGGTAGGCAATTGAAGGACCTTATGGAATGGTCAGCTAAATATTACAACCAGTACAGGCCCGGCGATGTAACTATAGGTTTTAACAAGGATGTACCAGGATATAACTATGACATGTTTGAGGGTGTAGACTATAAGATTGATATATCGAAACCTACAGGAGAGAGAATTGTGGACTTGAAGTTCCATGGTAAGCCCGTGACTGATGATATGGTGTTAAAGCTGGCTATAAACAACTACAGGTTTAACGGCGGCGGTGGGTTTATGAAGGCGGCCGGAATAACTAACCCAAAGGTGCTTTTTGATTCTCAGAAAGAGATGGGCGACAATGGCCAGATAAGGAACCTTATTATAAGCTATATTAAAGAAAAGGGCACCATATCTCCTGAAGTAAACAATAACTGGTCCATAACTGGGGCTAACCTTGATAGCTGGGCCAGGCCATATGTCATTGACCTTGTTAACATGGGCATTATGGATACAGGGAAAAATAATTCTGTAGCTATCAATGTAAATGATGAGGTCACAAGGGGCGAATTTATAAAAACTCTGGTCAGGGCTATGGGATATCAGCTTCCTGCCGTAGAGTCTTCCAGCTTTACAGATGTGGATAAGGAACTCGCACCTTATGTAGAAGCTGCACTTAAAAATGGGGTCACCAATGGGATAAGCGATACCCTGTTTGGCACAGATATGAAGATAACCAGGGAACAGGCTTTCTCCATGCTCATGAAAGCCCTGAATCTTAAAGATAATGGTGAAAACCTCGGGTCCTTTAAGGATGCAGACAAGGTAAGCGAGTGGGCTAAGGGATATATCAGCTCTGCAATTGGACTTGGTATAGTAAAGGGTTCGGATGGAAACTTAAATCCAGTTTCTAACATTACCCGTGGCGAAATGGCTTCCATGATCGACAACTTCATAAAGAATATAAAACCTGTAACACTGTTATCAATTAATGACTTTCATGGACAGCTAAAGGAATCGGGGAGTAATATAGGAATAGCCAAAATGGCTGGATATTTAAAGTCTAAAAAGGCAACAAATCCTAACAGGACTCTTGTACTCAGTGCTGGAGACAACTATCAAGGCAGCGCTGAGTCAAACCTGCTGTACGGTGAACCGGTAAACCAGGCTATGAATATGATAGGGTTTGACGCTTCAGCCATTGGAAACCATGAATTTGACTGGGGTATTGACAAGCTTAAAGGGTGGATTAATACAGCAAAGTTCCCATTCCTGGCAGCAAACCTGTATGACAGGTCTACTGGCAAACCGGTAGATTGGGCAAAGCCATACACTATTGTTGAAAGGGATGGGATAAAGATAGGCATAATTGGCCTTTCTACTCCTGAGACTGCATATAAGACCAAACCTGACATAGTGGCACCCTATGAGTTTAAAGACCCTATCGAGGTTACAAGGGAGTATACGAAGATATTAAAAGATAATGGAGCAGATATAATTGTGGTGCTGTCCCACCTTGGGACTGACCAGGATAAGGATGGTAACATAACAGGTGAGGGGGCAGAACTGGCGAAGGTATCTGATGTGGATGCCATCATAACAGGCCATACCCATAAGACTGTAGCAGGAAAGATAAATGGTATACCTGTTGTCCAGGCTTACTACAACGGACGTTCGGTTGGCGAGATAACTCTATACTATTATGTTCCATTACAGAAGGTAGTTGCATCCACTGTAAAGGTAAATGGTAATCTCTCAAAAGAAACCATTGCCCCTGATAAGGATGTGGCGGCAATGCTTGATGACTACCTGAAAGATGTTGCACCACTGCTGAATGAGGTCATAGGTAAGACTGATGTAGACCTGGAGCACGATAAGGGACACCTTTCTCTGCTGGGTGAATGGACGGCGGATATTATGAGGGAAGCATCCGGAGCTCAGATAGCATTCCAGAATGGTGGCGGGCTCAGGACCAGCATACCAAAAGGTGATATCACTGTTGGTAAAATGTACGAGGTAATGCCTTTTGATAACACCCTCTATACCTTTGATATGACGGGGGCACAGATCAAAGAGGTACTGGAACATGGCATAATGAACACCAACGTTGGATGGGTTCAGTTTGCCGGACTTATAGTAAAGTATGACTCTACAAAACCGGAGGGTGAAAGGGTAGTAAGCATGACCCTGTCTGACGGTACTCCGGTGGAGATGGATAAGGTTTATAAAGTTGTCACCAATGATTTTATGGCTACGGGTGGAGACAATTATATGACATTCACTAAGGCACAGAACGGGAAAGACACAGGTATACCTGTAAGGGAAGCCATGATAAAGGCTATAAGGGACCTCACATCGGCAGGTAAGACATTATCACCTGAATATGAAGATAGACTGATAGATGTCTCAAAGACTGTAAGCTTTAGAACTCCGGTTTTTACCGGAGTTTTTTTTTATGGGGAAAAACCTATTGCATTAATGAGATATATCTGGTATAATTCATAGTAAATTAGTATGAATTAAATGCAATGAAGAGGTTGAGTAGGTACATCGAGCCCCTAAGAGAGGGACTGTCACCGGCTGAGAGCAGGCCCGGGCCACTGGATGTATTCGAATTGCACCTTTGAGCATCACCCCAGAACATGAGTATGGTGTGGCGTCAGCTACGTTATAGCTTCGAGTGAAGGCGTCAGTCTGCCTTAACAAGAGTGGAACCGCGGTAAACCCGTCTCTTAGGAGATGGGAATTTTTATTTTATGGAGGTTTTATCATGAGATTTTTCACATCGATTATGGAAGATGCTAAGAATATACAGAAGAAAGACCCGGCAGCAAAGAGTATCCTGGAGGTATTTCTTTGTTATCCGGGGCTTCATGCCCTTATATTCTACAGGATTTCCCATTTCTTCTATATACATCATTGGTATATTACAGCCAGGATAATATCTCAGTTTGGCAGGTTCTTTACAGGTATAGAGATTCATCCCGGTGCAAAGATAGGCAGGAGGCTATTCATTGACCATGGGATGGGCGTGGTTATAGGTGAAACTGCAGAAATAGGTGATGATGTTACAATATATCATGGTGTGACATTGGGCGGCACAGGACATGAAAATGGTAAAAGACATCCAACAATCGGCAATAATGTTGTAATAGGTGCCGGTGCTAAGGTGCTGGGCAGTTTTAAGGTTGGAGACAATTCCAAGATTGGGGCTGGGGCTGTTGTATTGGAAGAAGTTCCGCCAGATTCTACAGTTGTCGGGATTCCTGGACACATTGTAAAAAAAGATGGAATTAGGGTTGAGATAGATGATATAATAAATAAAGAAAAGATACGTGACCATATATAATTGATTATGGCAATTGTTGATGCAGTGCTTGCAAATCATGCATATGATATGAGAGGCAACAATAAAGCAAATTAGTGTTTCTATTAGCGAGCATAGGGTAGATATGGCTTCTCATGTATACGGCAAATTAGTGGTGGCCGGTAAAGCTAAAATGCAAGCTGCAGTAATCGGCGTTTGGATGTTATTGATATGTTGTCGCAGGTTTATTGTACCGAAGAAAGGAGAGAGGCTATGCAAATATACAACACCATGACGGGGAAAAAGGAAGAATTTGTGCCATTGATGGATAAGAGGGTGGGGATGTATGTATGTGGACCCACAGTATATAATTTTATTCACATCGGCAACGCCAGATCTTTTATTGTGTTTGATTTAGTCAGAAGGTACTTGGAATATAAAGGATATGATGTGACCTATGTTCAGAACTTTACTGATATAGATGATAAGATGATAAAGAGAGCCAATGAAGAGAGCATTTCGGTATTTGAACTGGGCGAAAGATTTATAAATGAGTATTTCAAGGATGCTGATGCACTGGGTATAAAGCGGGCTACTGTACATCCAAGAGCCACACAGGTGATTGACAGTATAATTGAGTTTATATCCGACCTTGTTGCTAAAGGCTATGCCTATCAGACAGATGACGGTGTCTATTTTAGCGTGGAAAAGTTTGATGGTTACGGAAAGCTGTCAAAGAAAAATATTGAGGATCTGATTTCTGGTGCTAGGGTTGATGTAAATGAAAGGAAGAAGAACCCACTGGATTTTGCACTATGGAAGGCTGCAAAACCTGGCGAACCCTGCTGGGAAAGCCCATGGGGGAAGGGCAGGCCGGGATGGCATATTGAATGCTCTGTCATGTCCTCTAAGTACCTTGGGAACAGCTTTGACATACATGGTGGTGGGCCAGACCTGGTCTTTCCACATCATGAGAATGAGATTGCCCAAAGTGAAGCTCGGAACGGTACAGTTTTTGCCAGATACTGGATGCATGCGGGTTATCTTAATATAAACAACCAGAAAATGTCTAAATCACTTGGTAACTTCTTTACTGTAAGAGAAGTCCTGCAGAGATATGACCCGATGGTGGTTAGATTTTTTATGCTTTCATCGCACTATAGGAGCCCGATAAACTTTAGCTTTGAGCTTCTGGATCAGACTGCAGGTGGACTTGATAGGATAAAAAATGCACTTATAAGGCTTAATGGGCTCAAGGGCCAGGCCGGAGACACCTCCGCTGATTTTTCTGTGAGAGAGGCTGTTCAAAAAGAAAAGGATAGGTTCATTGCGTCCATGGACGATGACTTTAATACTGCTGAGGCGATATCTAATATTTTCAATATTGTAAGCATAGCAAATTCGAGGGTTGATGAAGGCAGTGGCCAGGCCTTGATAAAATTTGTATCAGGCACCATTTGCGAGTTGCTGGGTGTACTTGGCATCACCTTCAACCTAAATGCTGACATGCTGGATGAAGAAATAGAGTGTCTAATTAAAGAAAGACAGGAAGCAAGGGCGAGGAAGGACTTTAAAACTGCCGACAGGATACGGGATGAGTTAAAAGAAAGGGGTATAATTCTGGAGGATACCCCTCAAGGGGTAAGATGGAAAAGAAAATGATTGGACAAAAGGCTAGCCATATACCTTCACTGGCCCTTGCGTACCTTGGTGATTCAATTTACGAGGTCTTTATACGAAAATACCTCATATCCGAAGGCATTATGGATGTTAACACACTTCATAAAGAGACAGTAAAGTATGTTAATGCTGTATCCCAGGCGGTTTTTCTATCAAAACTGGAAGGATTTCTGACAGAAGAGGAAATGGATGTGGTTCGGAGAGGGAGAAATGCGAAGATAAATACGAAGCCGCAAAATTGTGATATTCAGGATTACAAACGTGCGACAGCACTGGAAGCATTAATTGGTTATCTTTTCATAAATGAGAGACTGGATAGAATTGACGAGATTATGAAAAAAATAATATCATATGCTTGAGGGGATGGTACAATGGATATACAACTGATAAATAAGACACCAGACTTTTTGAAAGTTATATGGCTTGCGGCCAGGACATGTAAAAGCCCTAAAACCCCACAGGAACTCTGGCAGGAGGATCAATCCCGGGAAGAGATGGAAAGGATTGCTGACAACATAATAAGATCAGGTCATACCAGTGTTTTAGAGCACTGCTATGTTACATATGCTGTTGCAGGGGTCTCAAGAAGTTTGCTGGCACAGTACACGAGACATAGGATTGGCATAAGTATATCAGTCCAGTCACAGAGGGCGGTCTCTGAGAGGTCAGACAGAAACGGTGGAATGTTTGATGCTGTCATACCACATACGATAGAACAAAATGAAAAGGCTAAAGAGATATTTGTCTCTCAGCTAAGGTCATTGCAGGAGTGCTATGACAGGTTGTCAGAACTCAATATAAATAAAGAGGATGCCAGGTTTATTTTACCCAATGCAGCAGCCACCAACTTTGTCACCACATTAAATTTGCGTTCACTCATGGATGTATATGAGAAAAGAGTTACCGTTCCAGGGGCACAGTGGGAGATTAAAGAGATGATACAGCGTTTTGCGGATATTATATGTAATGAAGAACCGTGGCTGAGAAAATATTTTTTAAAAAGTGAAACCACAAAGGTGGAAAATTAATATGGATCACAAATCTGCTGGGATTGCTCACATAATAATAATGAATTGTTACAGCAAAAACTTAGAAGGATTGATATAAGATGATAAAAGAAGAAGGCATAATAGCAGGCAGGAATCCTGTCCTTGAAGCTTTAAAATCAGGTATAGAGATAAATAAGATAATAATTTCTGACAATGAAAAGCAGGGAATCATGAAAGAAATAATTGGCAGAGCGAGAGAAAAGGGCATACCTGTGGAAATGGCCAATAAGAAGAAGCTGGACTCCATTACAGAACTTAATCATCAGGGTGTTGTTGCCATGTCCTCACCTGTTAAATATATGAATATCGATGATATATTTGACTATGCCAACAAAAGAGGTGAGGATCCCCTTCTGGTGGTTCTGGATGGCATCCAGGACCCGGCCAACCTTGGCTCAATCATAAGGACATCTGAGGTGTTGGGGGCGCATGGGGTGATAATCCCCATGCACAGAAGCGCAGGCATCACCGCTGCAGTATCAAGAATATCAGCTGGCGCAGTATATCACCAGAGGATAGCAAGGGTGGCGAACATTTCTCAAGCCATTAAAGAGATGAAAGAGCGTGGACTGTGGGTTGCTGCCTGTGACATGAACGGTGAAATATATTATGGTAAAGACCTTACTGGGCCTATCGCATTGGTGATAGGCGGGGAGGGCAAAGGGGTTTCCAGACTTGTTAGAGAGAATTGCGACTATGTCATTAGTATACCAATGTATGGCAAGATAGGTTCTCTTAATGCAAATGTTGCGGCAGCTATAGTTATGAGCGAGGTTGTGAGACAAAGGTGCATGAAAAATGGCAGAATATCTGATAGTAGACGGTTATAACATAATAAACTCATGGCCTGAACTTATAGATTTAAGTAATGTTAGTCTGGAAGCGGCAAGAGATAAGCTGATTGAGATAATGTCAAATTATCAGGGCTATACCGGAATAAGGGTTATAATAGTATTTGATGCCCATTATGTAAAAGGTAGTGTGGAAAAGCATATATATTTAAATGGCATGGAGGTTGTTTATACAAAAGAGGGTGAGTCGGCAGACCATTATATAGAAAAGCTGGTACATCGTATAAGCAGCAATCATACCATACGCGTGGCTACCTCTGACTGGATAGAACAACAGGTTGTGCTGGCAGGTGGTGGTGTTAGGGTGTCAGCGTTAGAGCTTTTAAAGCTGGTTGAGAACACAAATAGAAAGATTAATAGAGATATTAAAAACAATGAATTAAAGAATACAACCACGCTGACAGACAAATTGGACCCTTGTGTCTATGAAAAGCTTGAGAAGATAAGAAGAAACGCTAATAATGCTTGACTGATTTTGAACCGATAGTTATAATAGTTATAAATGATGCCTTTAGATAAAAGGTGGAGGCGATATATGTGAAGCCTGGGGCCCAGATTAAAACAGTTACTGAATTTGATTCAATGGAGGATGAGGATGTAGTAGTTGAGGCTCAGCAAGACAACGATAAGGCTTTGGAATACATCATTAATAAGTACAAGAGTTTTGTAAAGTCAAAGGCTCGTTCCTATTTTCTGATAGGTGCAGACAGAGAGGATATTGTACAGGAAGGGATGATAGGGCTATACAAAGCAATAAGAGATTTTAAAGCTGACAAGCTTTCATCATTCAGGGCGTTTGCAGAACTGTGTATTACAAGACAGATTATCACAGCGATTAAAACGGCAACAAGACAGAAGCACATACCCCTGAATTCATATGTCTCGTTGAACAAGCCGCTTTATGACGAGGAATCGGATAGAACGCTCATGGATATAATAGCGGAGGGTAAAATCTCTGACCCTGAAGAACTGGTAATAAGCAATGAAGAATTTAATAATATAGAGTGCAAGATGGGGGAGATATTAAGCGATTTAGAGTGGGAGGTACTGACATCATATCTTCAAGGCAAATCCTATCAAGAAATTGCAGCCACACTCGACAGGCATGTTAAATCGATCGACAATGCACTTCAAAGAGTAAAGAGAAAACTTGAAAAATATATTGATGCGGAATGATTTATTTTTTTACTTATTGACATATTTGTAGTGATATAGTAAAATTAAAAATCGGGTTAGTTGTTCAAGCCCATGTAGCTCAGTCGGCAGAGCGTCGCCTTGGTAAGGCGGAGGTCACCGGTTCAATCCCGGTCATGGGCTCCATTTAGTCAAATATAGATTTGGAGGCTAATTAAGAAAATTGGCCGTTTTATATATAATTTTAAAATAATTATGTTATACATAGAGGAGGAAAAAAGATGGCAAAAGCGCATTATGAAAGAACGAAGCCCCACGTAAATATAGGTACAATAGGCCATGTAGACCATGGCAAGACCACACTTACCTCAGCGATAACGATGGCGTTAGCAGTTGAGGGCAAAGCCCAGGCGAAAGCATATGACCAGATAGACAATGCGCCTGAAGAGAAAGCGAGAGGAATCACAATAAACACAGCCCATGTAGAGTATGAGACAGAGAAGAGGCACTATGCCCATGTTGACTGTCCGGGACATGCTGACTATGTAAAGAACATGATAACAGGTGCTGCCCAGATGGATGGTGCCATACTGGTTGTATCAGCAGCAGACGGGCCGATGCCGCAGACGAGAGAGCATATACTCTTAGCGAGGCAGGTAGGGGTACCATATATAGTAGTATTTTTAAACAAAGCTGACATGGTAGACGATCCAGAGCTCATAGAGCTGGTAGAGATGGAAGTCAGGGACCTATTAAATGAATATGAATTTCCCGGAGACGAGATACCGATAGTGGTAGGGTCAGCCTATGAAGCCATGGAAGCCCTTATAAAGAACCCCAACATAAAAAGGGGAGAGAATCAGTGGGTAGACAAGATATGGGAATTAATGGATGCAGTAGACGAATATATACCCACACCACAGAGGGATATAGATAAGCCATTCCTGATGCCAATAGAAGACGTATTCACCATCACAGGCAGAGGCACAGTGGTAACAGGGAGAGTAGAGAGGGGCAAGATCAAAGTAGGAGACGAAATAGAGATAGTAGGATTAATGAATGAGAGCAAGAAGACAGTAGTAACAGGATTAGAGATGTTCAGGAAGACCTTGGACGAAGCTCTGGCAGGGGACAACATAGGAGCGCTGTTAAGAGGCATACAGAGGACAGAGGTAGAGAGAGGGCAGGTATTAGCAAAACCAGGCAGCATACACCCACACACAAAATTTATAGGTCAGGTATATGTACTCACCAAAGAAGAGGGTGGGAGGCACACACCATTTTTCAACGGATACAGGCCACAGTTTTACTTTAGGACAACAGATGTCACTGGAGAGATAAAGTTACCAGAGGGTGTAGAAATGGTAATGCCTGGGGACAACATCAACATGGAAGTGACATTGATAACACCAATAGCGATTGAAGAAGGATTAAGGTTTGCCATAAGAGAAGGTGGCAGAACAGTAGGTGCCGGTGTTGTCGGAAGTATAATTGAATAAGAGCGATTGGGGACCAGGTAAGCCTGGTCCTTTGTTATTTAAAGTTTTGTTGACAATAAAAAATATTTATGGTAAATTTAATGAGTAACGGTGTAAAAGAAGGAAATCCGTCCTTAATGCTGAATATATCTGTTATAAACCGCGTGTAATTTTATATTTGGGGGTGTTTTTAATGCCGAGGGTAAGGGTTACTCTGGAGTGTACTGAGTGTCACCAGAGAAATTATAATACTACTAAAAATAAAAAGACCCATCCTGATAGAATGGAATTAAAGAAATACTGCAGATTTTGCAGACATCATACTTTGCATAGGGAAACAAAATAGTTTGATGAGGATGTGAATAAAGTTTATGGCCAATAATGGTGGAGGTATAAAATCTATAAGCAACTTTTTCCATGATGTAAGGGCAGAACTTCGCAAGGTTACATGGCCAGACAGGTCTACAGTCAGGACATATACCATGGGAGTAATTTTAATTATTGCCCTCTTGGGGTTATTCATTTTTCTGGCTGATTCAGTGTTTGTAACACTCTTAAACTGGATTTTGAGTTTGTAAATGGATGGAGGGTATCATATGTCGTTTTTGGACATTGTTGATACCGATAAACCTCGGTGGTATGTGGTTCATACCTATTCTGGATATGAAAATAAGGTCAAGGCAGATTTGGAAAAGACAGTGGAAAATCGTGGCCTGCAGAATATCATATATGACATTAAAGTGCCAGAAGAAGAGGTTATTGAGATCAAAGATGGCAAAAAGAAAACTGTTAAACGAAAAATATTCCCTGGTTATGTTCTCATTAAAATGAAAATGAGTGATGACTCGTGGTATATTGTTAGAAACACAAGGGGTGTTACAGGGTTTGTAGGACCTGGGTCAAAGCCAGTACCACTTACTGATGCGGAAGTCAAAGCCTTAGGTATAAAAGAGGCCATTCCCTCAGTAGAATTTAGTGTGGGGGACAATGTTAGAGTGACTGCTGGCCCACTGGCGAATTTTATAGGTAGGGTTGAAGAGATTGAAATGGAGAAACAAAAGGTCAAGGTGTTAGTTTCTATGTTTGGAAGAGAAACACCTGTAGAATTGGATTTTATACAAATCCAGAAGATATAAGACATGTTAAGGAGGTGCGCATATGGCAAAAAAAATCACAGCATTTGTGAAGCTACAAATCCCAGCTGGCAAAGCAACGCCAGCGCCGCCTGTAGGTCCGGCGCTAGGCCAGCATGGAGTTAATATAATGGGTTTTTGCAAAGAGTTTAACGAAAGGACAGCAAGTCAGGCGGGTCTTATTATACCGGTTGTTATAACAGTATATGCGGACAGGTCGTTTTCTTTTATCACAAAAACGCCTCCAGCTTCTGTGTTATTAAAAAGAGCAGCAGGTATAGAGAGCGGTTCTCCGGAACCCAACAAGAAGAAAGTGGCTAAGGTAACGTGGGATAAAATCAGAGAGATAGCCGAGCTCAAAATGCCTGATTTAAATGCAGGTAGCATTGAAGCAGCGATGAAAATGATTGCGGGTACAGCAAGAAGCATGGGGATTGAGGTTGTAGAGTAAGCATTAAGTGGGAGGGGTTTCCCGATATTACCACATAAGGAGGATAAATATGGCAAAGAGAGGTAAAACCTATCTTCAAAGTTTGTCAGAATATGATAAGACAAGATTATATGATGCAAAGGAAGCTCTGGAAATAGTTTTAAAGACAGCAAAGGCGAAGTTTGATGAGACCATAGAGTTATCTATAAGATTGGGTGTTGACCCAAGACATGCAGACCAGCAGGTTAGAGGTACAGTTGTCCTGCCTCATGGCACAGGTAAATCCAAAAAAGTGCTTGTACTTGCGAAAGGTGATAAGGCAAGGGAGGCGCAGGAAGCTGGAGCTGAGTTTGTTGGTGCTGAAGAGATGCTTGAGAAAATTGAGAAAGAAAACTGGTTTGACTATGATGTTATAATTGCCACGCCTGATATGATGGGAGCGGTTGGTAGACTAGGTAGAGTACTTGGGCCAAAAGGGCTTATGCCAAATCCAAAGTCTGGGACTGTTACATTTGATGTTGCTAAAGCTGTAAGCGAGGTAAAGGCAGGTAAGATAGAGTATAGGGTAGACAAGACAGGCATAGTGCATGTGCCAATTGGCAAAAAATCCTTTGGGGTAGATAAATTGTTTGAAAACTACCAGACTATTATGGAGGCTATTATAAAGGCAAAACCTGCTGCTGCAAAGGGCCAATATATAAAGAGCGTTGTCCTTTCATCTACCATGGGACCTGGCGTAAAGGTGGTACCGCAGAGGGCAGCATAAAATTGCAATTTTGCTGGTCTGTCAAATTTATAGTTGACATATGAGATATTATATACTATAATAGCCAATTGTGTGGTGCTATTATTGATTGACCGCAGTAAGTTTCTGGGTGTGTTGTTATGTTATATGCTGCCACTAATAGTAGATTTATTTATTACAGTAAAATTAATATTGAAGATTGACGACCGTAGACAGTAGGTGGCGTACTGCGTAAATCCTACCGAGGTTGTGCCGATAAATAGAGGCCTTCCATGTCTATGGGAGGCCTTTTTTCATATAATAAACCCCAGGAGGTGAGATGATTGAGTAAGACCCGTGAGGAAAAATCGCAGATAGTAGAACAGTTAAAGGAAAACTTTCAGAAGGCTCAATCTGTGATTTTGACAGATTACAAGGGGTTGACAGTAGAAGATGAGACTGCATTGAGAAAAAAGTTTAGAGAAGCGGGAGCTAAGTATGAGGTCATAAAGAACACCCTTGCTGAAAGAGCAGCAAAAGAAATAGGGATAGAAGGAATTGAAAATTTTTTGACTGGTACAACTGCTGCGGCATATGGGTTTGACGATCCGGTAACCCCTGCGAAAATTTTGGCAGAATATGCTAAGGAGCACGAACAAATCAAGGTTAAAGGCGGTATTGTCAACGGTAAAGTTGTAGGGATTGATGAAATAAATGTCCTTGCCGAGCTACCGCCAAAGGAGCAACTCATTGCAAAGATGCTGGGAAGCATGCAGGCACCTATATTTGGTCTTGCTGGTGCACTCTCAGGTATCCTCAGAAAGTTGCTTTATGCTTTGAATGCAATTTCTGAGGCTAAGAAAGCTTAATGAAAAATTATTAAGAGGAGGAACAATAATGAGCAAAGAAGAAATATTGGAAGCTATAAAAGGTATGACTGTTTTGGAACTTGCAGATCTGGTAAAGGCATTAGAGGAGGAATTTGGTGTATCTGCTGCAGCCCCTGTAGCTGTTGCTGCAGCTCCGGCTGCCGCTGCTGCAGCTCCGCAGGAGGAGGAAAAGACAGAATTTGATGTAATTCTTAAAGATGTTGGTGCAGAAAAGATAAAGGTAATCAAGGTTGTAAGAGAATTAACCAACCTTGGTTTAAAAGAGGCTAAGGATCTTGTTGATAATGCTCCAAAACCTGTCAAAGAAGGGGTAAGCAAGCAGGAAGCTGAAGAAATAAAAGCTAAGTTTGCTGAGGTTGGAGCTACAGTCGAGATAAAATAAATTTAAGAGATATGACATGCAAAAAAAGGGCTGATTCAGCCCTTTTTTGTTGTATATGTATAAATTTATTGTTGATGATCTTTAAAAAATATCATTGTAACTTTTCTAACTCTTTACGGTGATGTTTTATTATGATGATTTACAAGGCGCCATTATCGTAAAATAACCACAGCTAAACAAGACTACATTGATTTTTGATAAAGAATCTCATATAATATATTTAGTAAACCAAATATTTAGGGAGACAAATTATATGTATTCAGAAGACATTATCGAATTGGAGATGCTTTTTCGGGAAATAAACCATAAGATAAATCTTTGTACCCGATGTTATCTCAATGAAAAAGGTATAACCATGTCGAGGTTTTGGGTGATGAATAAGCTATCATTCGATAAGCCCATTACCATGAAAGACCTTCAAAAGAAATTGCTCCTGGCCCCTGCAACTTTAACGGGGCTTATAGATAATCTTGTGGATGACAAACTTGTAAAAAGATGGAGAGATAATGTCGATAGAAGACTGGTTTATCTTACCCTAACAAAGGAAGGCCAAGAGTTATTAAATGATATTCTGCAGTATCGTGCTTCAATATTTATGGATTCGCTAAAAGATATTGAAGCACTGAATATTGAAGGTCTAAATCATGATTTAGCTCTTATATTAGACCGACTAAATAAAAAATTCGACAGAGAATAGTGTCACAGTTTTAGAGGTTCTTTCTTATCATATCCGACACTTATAAAGAACTTTTATGGGAGGAACTGTTTTCATGCCATATTCCATAGAGGTAAAGGATTTAAGGAAACGCTTTGGAGATTATGATGCCGTAAACTGTATCAATTTTAACATTCATGAAGGGGAAGTTTTTGCATTGCTTGGGCCGAACGGTGCAGGTAAAACCACCACCATCCGCATGATAACCACTCTTTTGCCTCCTACCTCAGGTGAGATAAAGATCGAAGGCTTTGATATAAAGAAGCATGGAACTTTTATCCGAAGATTGATAGGATATGTACCCCAGGCCCTTTCAGCTGATTCCACTTTGACGGGCTATGAAAATCTTTTATTTATCACAAAGTTACTGCGCCTACCAGCCAGAGAGCGGGAAGAAAGGATAAGATATGTTTTAGACATATTGAATTTAAAAGATGCAGCAAATCGGTTGGTGAGAGAATATTCCGGGGGGATGGTGAGAAGGCTTGAAATAGGCCAGGCCATTATCCACAGGCCAAGGATATTAGTCTTGGATGAGCCTACGGTAGGCCTTGACCCTGTTGCAAGGCATAACGTATGGGACGTTCTCAATATATTGCGAAGGGAAACCAGCCTTACTATATTGATAACCACCCACTACATGGAAGAAGCGGAAACAATCTGCAATAGGGTTGCCATTATGAACAGGGGCCATATAGCGGCATTGGGTACGCCCGATGAGTTAAAGGCCATGACAGGAAAGTCTGATGCCACTCTTGAAGATGTATTTACATTCTTTACAGGCAATCAACTGGAGACAGGAGGGAGCTTTAATGAAATACGTCAAATCAGAAGACGAATCCAACGTTTTAATTGAAGAAAAGCTATTGGGGAAGTCGATTATATCAAATTTTGAGGCATATATGGCCAATTCACTTACTATTGCTGAAATAGAAATAAGAAAATTAAGACACGATCCCACAGAGCTTTTTACCCGAGCCATTCAACCGGTCCTTTGGCTGGTGATATTCGGCCAGGCTTTTTCCAAGGTGCGCGCCATACCTACTGGTAATGTAAACTACCAGACATTTATGACACCTGGGATTTTGGCCCAGTCAATGATGTTTATCTCAATTTTTTATGGCTTGAGCATTATATGGGATAAGGATCAGGGTATACTTCAAAAACTTATAGCCCTACCCGTGCCTCGACCAGCCTTTGTGACCGGTAAAGCTTTTGGCGCCGGTGTAAGAGCTATAAGTCAGGTTGTGATCATACTGCTACTTTCGTTGCTTTTGAGGATAAATTTGCATTGGAGCATACTCGGCATATTTATGAGCATAATCACCATAATTTTTGGTGCCATAATATTCTCGTCTCTGTCTATGGCCCTTGCAGCCATAGTAAAAAACAGGGAAAGATTTATGGGCATTGGCCAGGTTATAACTATGCCGTTGTTTTTTGCCAGTAATGCCATATATCCCATATCAATCATGCCCCACTGGCTGCAGATACTTGCCCGAATAAACCCTTTAAGCTATATAGTGGAGCTCTTAAGGGGCTATCTGCTAAATGGTTATGTGCAAAATGCAGGATTTGATTGGTTTATCGTGATAATGGTGACTGTTATCATACAACTTATCGCTGCATATTTGTATCCAAAGATAGTAACGTAAGTTTGAGTCTAATCTTAAAATATTGAGGTGAGGAGGTAAAATCTATCTTAAAAATTCCCTAAAAGGTGTCTTGATAATATGGAGGCAAATGTATGAAAAAATAGACACCACACTAAAAGTCGACATGACAAACCTTTCAACAATACTCTCATACCAAAAAGCACCAAGAACTTAAAAGAGATGGAGCTGAATTTAATATCAGCCGTTAGACAGTAATGAACACACTAAGAAAAACCCACAACCTTCAAACTTATGAAAAACCGAATGCAAAGAAAAAAAGAAATCCTATATATAAAAGCTGATGAAGACCATATCCATCTTATAATTTTCATGAATTTACGGTGAAGAAAAAAGAGAAGACACATGAAAAGATGTTTGAGAATACATTACAAATTATCCATGACAAAAGCCATGTAAAATGTATATGCACATCAGGAAACCAATACCCACATAATATTTATACCTTTTCAAAAAAGCTTGAATACCTGAGATAAACGCTACAGCCTTTGAAAGTGGACTTAATATCTAATATAATGTATAATAAAGCAGAGTAAAAGGAGAGGAACAGCACAGGGCAGCTCTCTTTTATAAAAAATAACAATATGGAAAAGGAATGAAAAGAAATGGTGGAAAGTTTTGGCTTCATAAAGGTAGCATCTGCATCTCCGGTACTTAAAGTGGCCAACACGGATTATAATATTTGTGAAATAGAAAAGTTAATGCGGGAGGCTGACGCAAGAGGTGCACGCATAATAGCCTTCCCTGAATTATGCATAACAGGATATACCTGCAATGACCTGTTTCTGCAAAAGCAATTGTTAGAAAGGGCTAAAGGCGCACTTTTTGAGCTGTCGTCGAAAACTAAGGACCTGGATATTCTGGCAGTAGTAAGTTTACCTCTTTTGATAGATCAAAGGCTTTATGACTGTGCGGCGGTAATTCAAAGAGGACAAATCCTGGGTATAGTCCCCAAGATATTTTTACCTAATTACAAGGAATTTTACGAAAAAAGATGGTTTACATCAGGTTATGAGATAAGCAGGGAGGCTTCGGAGATAAGGCTGTGGAGCAGAACTATACCCTTTGGTAATCTGCTGTTTAAAAATGAGGAATATGACATAACCTTGGGAATAGAAATATGTGAAGATCTATGGGCCACAATTCCACCAAGTTCATATCTTGCTCTAAGTGGGGCAAACATTATCGTCAATCCATCTGCAAGCAATGAGCTGGTAGCCAAAGCAGAATACCGGAGAAAACTCATAGAGCAGCAGAGTGCTAGGTGCATCAGCGGGTATATCTATGCAGGAGCCGGAATATATGAATCCAGCACTGACCTGGTGTTTAGTGGTCACTGCCTGATAGCGGAAAATGGTATTATCCTGGAAGAATCGAAAAGATTTAACAGAGGGAATACCATTATCTATTCGGAAATTGATGTCGACCGGCTCTCAGCCGAAAGGCAGTTTAACAAGACTTTTGCGGACAACTATGATATGGAAACTGACCGTAGGAGATTTAAAGTGGTGGAGTTTGAGTTTACTAGAAAGCTTATAGCAGATGCCGACAATTTTGACAGAAAAGTCCATCCATATCCCTTTGTTCCGTCCGATCCTGATACCGTTGACAGAAGGTGTGAGGAGATCTTCAATATCCAGACAGCAGGCCTTGCCAAGAGGATTGAACATACAGGAGCAAAGAAAGCTGTAATCGGCATTTCCGGTGGACTAGACTCCACGCTGGCGCTTCTTGTTACAGTAAAGACTTTTGACCTGCTGGGCATTTCACGGCAAAACATCGAGGCCATCACCATGCCCGGTTTTGGGACCACAGATATGACCTACAACAATGCCGTCGAATTGATGAAGCTATTGAATGTAAACATGAGGGAAATCGATATAAAGCCCGCATGCCTTCAACATATGAAAGATATAGGTCACGACCCCGAAGTGCATGATATAACCTATGAAAATCTCCAGGCCCGGGAAAGAACCCAGATTCTAATGGATATAGCCAACAAAGTGGAGGGCCTTGTGGTGGGGACGGGAGATTTGTCGGAACTGGCTCTGGGATGGGCCACTTATAATGGCGACCATATGTCCATGTATTCGGTAAACTGCGGTGTTCCTAAGACACTGGTGAGATTTTTGGTCAAGTGGATAGCAGATAATGTTGTAGAGGAAAATACCAGAAAGGTCTTGTATAAAATCATTGACACACCCATAAGCCCGGAGCTTTTGCCCCCGGATGAACAGGGAAGAATACGTCAGAAAACTGAGGACAAAGTGGGACCTTACGAACTTCACGATTTTTTCCTCTTCTATGTGGTGAGATACGGCATGGCCCCAAGAAAAGTATTATTTTTGGCCAATATGGCCTTTAAGGATAAATACGAACCGAAAACAATAAGAATGTGGCTTAAAAAATTCTACCATAGATTCTTTTCACAGCAGTTCAAACGCTCAGCCCTGCCGGATGGCCCCAAAGTTGGCAGTATAAGCCTTTCCCCTCGAGGTGACTGGCGCATGCCCAGTGATGCCGACAGTGCTATCTGGATAAAAGATCTTGAAGGGCTGATGTAAAAATCAGAGAAGGGGAAGAGGTTTTCGTTACAATTTACTTTATTTTTAACAGCCTTTTTAGCGGTTAATATGTTTTTTCAAGGGATCTTCAATCAGTCGGTAACGCCTTACTTTATACTGTGTAGATTTTTGGAAACGCAGTTTCCTTTGTTCTCATGCCCTCTCAATAGGGCAATTATTTTTTTACCTCTGCCGCCAAATTTGAGGATATTTATCGGTGTTTAAAGGCAGGTGAGTTTTTGGCATATTATGCCCATGGCGTCTATCTTTTTTATGAGCTTTGAACTACTTGGCGCGATTCACCTAAAAATTTATTTGACTTCATTGACACCTTATGATAATATATTAAGATGCATTATTGTCCTTTTTTGTAAGTGTGGTATAAAAAGAGTAATTACTGTGAATAATACCAGTAATAGTACTCAATGGTTTTGCCTATGAGAGCACAAATATATTAAGGGGTGAATGTTGGATGGTACATCCTGAAAAGGTAGGCAAAAGGACTCGCATGAGCTTCTCTAAGATCAATGAGGTTTTGGATATGCCAAATCTTATTGATGTTCAAAAAGATTCATATAAATGGTTCCTGGAAGAGGGCCTGAGGGAGGTTTTCAGGGATGTCTCACCGATAGAGAGTTTTACCGGGAATTTATCTCTTGAATTTATTGACTATTCTTTAGACGAAAATCCCAAATATTCTATCGAGGAATGTAAGGAGCGAGATGTCAATTATGCGGCTCCTTTGCGAGTAAAGGTTCGACTTACTAACAAGGAGACAGGTGAGATTAAGGAACAGGAAATTTTTATGGGAGATTTTCCACTAATGACTGATAGTGGAACATTTATAATTAATGGTGCTGAAAGGGTTATTGTCAGTCAGTTGGTGAGATCCCCAGGACCGTATTATGTAGCTGAAGAAGACAAGACAGGTAAGAAAATTTATTCAGCCACGCTTATTCCCAACAGGGGTGCATGGCTGGAATATGAGATAGACCAGAACAATGTATTTTCGGTGAGAATTGATAAAACAAGGAAATTACCTGTAACTGTTTTTTTGCGTGCACTGGGCTATGGGATGGATACCCAGATCATAGACCTGCTTGGAGATGATGAGAGGATTAAAGCGACAATAGATAAGGATAATACTAAGAATGAAGAGGAAGGACTTTTGGAGATATACAGGAGGTTGAGGCCTGGAGAGCCGCCAACTGTTGATGGTTCTAAGGCGCTTATTAATTCTTTGTTTTTTGACTCCAAGAGGTATGATTTAGCCAGGGTTGGCAGGTATAAGTTTAATAAGAAGTTGGCCCTTTCCTATCGTATTATAGGACAAAAGGCAGCAGAGGATATTGTAAATCCACAAACTGGTGAAATCATAGTAAGAGAAGGAGAAAATATTTCCCGGGAAAAAGCTATGGATATTGACAACGCTGGTATAATCAGTATTAAAGTAAAAGCTGGGAACAAGGTAGCTATTGTCGTTGGCAACGGTACAGTTGACATCACCAAATATCCTATACCCTTTGACATAGAAAATATAGAGGTCAAGGAAAAGGTAAATTTAAGGGTATTAAAAGAAATATTAAAGCAGGCAACAAATCAAAAAGAGTTTGAAGAATTATTTAAGGAAAGGTATGAAGATCTTGTCCCTAAGTATATTACGAAAGAGGATATAGTCGCTTCCATATCCTATATTATTAATTTGGCTAACGGTATAGGTCAGGTTGATGATATAGATCATCTTGGTAACAGAAGGCTGAGAACAGTTGGTGAGCTTCTTCAAAATCAATTTAGAATAGGCATGGCCAGATTAGAAAGAGTAGTTAAAGAGAGGATGACAATTCAAGACCTTGATGTCGCCACACCTCAGGCTCTAATAAATATAAGGCCTGTAGTAGCGTCTATAAAGGAGTTTTTTGGCAGCAGCCAGCTTTCCCAGTTCATGGATCAGACTAATCCCTTGGCTGAACTTACACATAAGAGAAGGCTAAGTGCTTTAGGACCTGGGGGCCTGAGCAGAGAACGTGCCGGATTTGAGGTTAGAGATGTTCATAATTCACACTACAGTAGAATATGCCCTATAGAAACTCCAGAAGGCCCTAACATTGGCCTTATTGGTTCTCTTGCCACCTATGCGCGGATTAACGAGTATGGATTTATTGAAGCTCCTTATAGAAAAGTTGATAAGAAAAATGGTACAGCGACTGATGAGATAGTATATATGACTGCTGATGCAGAGGATGGGTATATAATTGCTCAGGCGAATGAGCCTTTAGACGAGAATGGACGCTTCATCAACGAAAAGGTAACGGCGCGGCATAGAGATGACATTATTCAGGTTTCTCCTGAAGAGGTAGACTTTATGGATGTATCTCCTAAACAGATAGTATCAGTCGCAACAGCTATGATTCCATTTCTTGAAAATGATGATGCTAACAGGGCGTTAATGGGATCTAACATGCAGAGGCAGGCGGTTCCGCTCATTAGCCCAAGGGCTCCAATTGTCGGCACAGGCATTGAATATAAGGCTGCAAAAGATTCAGGTTCGGTTATAGTGGCAAAGAACAGTGGTGTTGTTGAAAAGGTTACGGCAGATGAAATTGTTGTTAAGAAAGACAATGGTGAAAGGGAGATATACAGGTTATTAAAATTCAAAAGGTCCAATCAGGGTACCTGCATAAACCAGAGAGCAATTGTTAATAAAGGTGAAAGGGTAGAAAAAGGGGATGTAATTGCTGATGGTCCAGCCACAGATATGGGGGAAATAGCCCTTGGCAGGAACGTGCTGATAGCATTTATGCCGTGGGAGGGCTATAATTACGAGGATGCTGTGTTGATATCAGAAAAACTTGTAATGGAAGATGCATTTACATCCATACACATAGAAGAATATGAAGCTGAAGCCAGAGATACAAAGCTGGGACCGGAAGAAATAACGAGAGAAATACCTAATGTTGGCGAGGATGCCATAAAAAATCTTGATGAAAGAGGAATAATACGCATTGGAGCAGAGGTTACAGCAGACGATATACTGGTCGGTAAAGTAACGCCGAAAGGCGAAACAGAACTCACCGCTGAGGAAAGATTGCTGAGGGCGATTTTCGGTGAGAAGGCCAGAGAGGTTAGAGATACATCATTAAGAGTGCCTCATGGTGAAGGCGGAATAGTGGTAGATGTCAAAGTATTCACCAGGGCGAATGGTGATGAGCTGCCGCCGGGAGTAAACGAATTGGTCAGGGTTTATGTAGCTCAAAAACGAAAGATTTCTGTTGGAGACAAAATGGCAGGAAGGCATGGTAACAAGGGTGTTGTATCAAGAATTTTGCCTGTTGAAGATATGCCATTTATGCCTGATGGTACGCCTGTTGAGATTGTATTAAACCCATTGGGAGTTCCATCCAGGATGAATATTGGCCAGGTACTGGAGGTACACCTAGGTCTTGTTGCGAAGGCATTAGGGTGGCAGGTGGCCACACCGGTATTCGATGGGGCGAAGGAAGAGGATATAGTTGAACTGTTTAGACAGGTGGGACTTCCTGAAGATGGGAAAATTACTCTCTATGATGGAAGGACAGGTGAACCATTTGAAAACAGGGTAACTGTGGGCTATATGTATATGCTTAAACTCCATCATCTTGTTGATGATAAAATGCATGCCCGTTCTACTGGTCCATATTCATTAGTGACACAACAGCCTCTTGGAGGAAAAGCTCAATTTGGTGGTCAGAGATTTGGAGAAATGGAGGTTTGGGCCTTAGAGGCATATGGTGCAGCCCATACTCTGCAGGAAATTCTGACTGTAAAGTCGGACGATGTGGTAGGTAGGGTTAAGGCGTATGAGTCAATTGTAAAGGGTGAAAATATTACTGAACCTGGTGTACCTGAATCATTTAAGGTATTGATCAAAGAACTTCAAAGCATGGCTCTCGATGTAAAGGTCCTAACTGAAGATAATAAAGAGATCGAATTAAAAGAGTTTGAAGATGAGGATGAAGAGACAAATGAGGAGCTGGATATTAACCTGGAAGGGCATGAAGATATCCCGACAGGTGTGCCGGCTTACTTAGATGATTACGCTCAAAATGAGGAAGAAAGTGAAGAGAGTGAGCATTTGGAATCTGATGATATTGACCTCGATGAAGAAAGCTTTGATGATGACTTTCCCGGTTATGATATCGATGATGATTTTTAAAATATAAAAATTTTAAATTTAAGAAAGGAGAGAATCTCCTTGGCAGAAGCTTTGACGAGTTTTGATTCCATTAAAATAAGCTTGGCTTCACCAAACAAAATAAGAGAATGGTCGCATGGTGAAGTTAAAAAACCAGAAACAATCAATTACAGAACCTTAAAGCCAGAAAGGGATGGTCTTTTCTGTGAAAGAATTTTTGGCCCAACAAAAGACTGGGAATGCCATTGTGGAAAATATAAAAGGGTAAGGTATAAGGGTGTAGTTTGTGATAGGTGCGGCGTAGAGGTTACAAGAGCAAAGGTGCGAAGAGAACGCATGGGACATATTGAGCTGGCGGCACCAGTATCACATATATGGTATTTTAAAGGCATTCCAAGCAGAATGGGGTTAATCCTTGACATGTCTCCGAGAGCTCTGGAAAAGGTACTGTATTTTGTTTCTTATGTTGTACTGGACCCGGGTGACACCCCTCTTTCAAAAAAACAGGTTTTAAATGATAAGGAATATCATGATTATATTGATAAATATGGCAACCGGTTCAAGGCTGGGATGGGTGCAGAAGCGATAAAGGAGCTTCTTGCAGAAATAGACCTGGATAAGCTGTCCAAGGAATTGCGGAACGAATTGAAAAATAGCACCGGTCAAAAGAGGGTTAGGATCCTTAGGAGGCTTGAAGTAGTGGAGGCATTCAGGCAGTCTGGTAACAGGCCCGAATGGATGATACTAGATGTAGTTCCTGTTATCCCACCAGACCTAAGGCCTATGGTACAGCTTGATGGTGGCAGGTTTGCTACATCGGATCTAAATGACCTATACAGAAGGGTAATAAACAGAAACAACAGGCTAAAAAGACTGCTTGATCTTGGGGCACCTGATATAATAGTGAGAAATGAGAAACGAATGCTCCAGGAAGCTGTTGATGCACTTATTGACAATGGTAGAAGAGGTAGACCAGTTACAGGTCCTGGCAATAGGCCATTAAAATCTCTTTCTGATATGCTGAAGGGTAAACAGGGTAGGTTTCGTCAGAATTTGCTGGGCAAGAGGGTTGACTATTCAGGTAGGTCTGTTATAGTTGTAGGACCTGAGCTTAAATTTTATCAGTGTGGCCTACCGAAAGAGATGGCGTTAGAGTTATTTAAACCATTTGTAATGAGGGAACTTGTGAAAAAAGGCCTGGCCCATAATATTAAGAGTGCCAAAAGAATGGTAGAGAGGGTTCACCCTTCTGTATGGGACGTACTGGAGGATGTAATAAAAGACCATCCGGTGCTTTTAAACCGGGCACCAACTCTTCACAGGTTGGGCATTCAAGCTTTTCAACCAATCCTTGTAGAGGGAAGAGCGATAAAGTTGCATCCCCTTGTATGCACCCCGTATAATGCTGATTTTGATGGAGACCAGATGGCGGTCCATGTACCATTGTCTGTGGAAGCACAGGCAGAAGCAAGATTTATCATGCTGTCGGTGAATAATATTTTGAAACCGCAGGATGGTAAACCGGTTGTTGTTCCAACCCAGGATATGATCTTAGGAAGTTATTACCTCAGCATGGATAAACCAGGGGCAAAAGGTGAAGGAAAATATTTTGCCTCTTATGATGAGGCACTTATGGCCTATCAGAATGGTGTTATAGAACTGCAGTCAAAGATATTTGTCAGGGTCAAAAAAGTTATTAATGGTGAGGAAAGAAAAAAGATAATTGAAACTACAGTAGGCAAGTTGATAATCAATGAGGCTATACCTCAAGACCTGGGTTTTGTAGACAGGTCAGACCCAGAGAATCTGTTTAAACTGGAAATTGATAAAGTTGTGGATAAAAAACTTTTGGGTGCGATAGTTGACAGATGCTACAGGATCCATGGACCCACTGAAACTGCTGAAATGCTGGATAGAATTAAAGCCCTTGGATATAAATATTCCACTAAAGCTGCTATCACTGTGAGCGTATCAGATATGGAAATTCCATCGGCAAAAGCTGAAATATTAGCAGAGGCAGAAAAAAATGTTGACATTATAGAGAAGCAATACAGAAGAGGTCTTATTTCTGCTGAAGAAAGATATGAGAGAATAATCGATGAGTGGAATGCTGCTACGGAAAAAGTAGGAAATGCTCTTATGGAAAACTTAGATGAGTTCAACCCGATCTTTATGATGGCTAACTCCGGTGCACGAGGCAGCAGGGCTCAGATTACACAGCTTGCAGGAATGAGAGGTCTTATGGCAAATCCCACAGGTAAAATAATAGAGATGCCAATTAAAGCGAATTTCCGTGAAGGATTAAGTGCTCTCGAATTCTTCATATCAACTCATGGTGCAAGGAAGGGACTGGCAGATACAGCGTTGAGGACTGCAGACTCAGGATATCTTACAAGGCGTCTGGTAGACGTCAGTCAGGATGTTATAATAAGAGAAGATGACTGTGGTACCGATGACGGCATATATGCAATTGAATTTAGAGATGGCAATGAAGTTATAGAAAAATTAGAAGATAGAATAATTGGCCGTGTTGCTGCTGAGGACGTCATTCATCCTGAAACTGGAGAGATACTGGTTGCAAAAAATCAAGAGATAAAGGAAAAAGACGCTGAAAGAATTATATCAGCGGGAATAAAAAAGGTAAAAATTCGTTCTGTTCTCACATGCAAGGCAAGACATGGAGTATGTGCAAAGTGCTACGGTCGGAACCTTGCTACCGGTGATATGGTAAATATTGGTGAGGCGGTTGGAATAATAGCAGCTCAATCGATCGGTGAACCTGGTACTCAGCTTACTATGAGGACATTCCATACAGGAGGTGTGGCAGGTGCAGACATAACCCAAGGTTTACCGAGGGTTGAAGAGCTGTTTGAGGCAAGAAAGCCAAAAGGTTTGGCCGTTATTAGTGATATCAATGGGATTGTTGCCGTATCGGATAGCAGGAAAAAGCGTGAGGTGACTGTATCCAACAATGAAACCGGTGAGTCCAAGACCTATCAGATACCTTACGGTGCGCGTTTAAAAGTATCAGACGGGCAATATATAGAGGCAGGTGATGAAATAACCGAGGGGTCGGTTTATCCTCAGGATCTCTTAAAGATAAAAGGGATAGAAGCTGTACAAAATTATCTCCTGCAGGAAGTACAAAGGGTATACAGGTTGCAAGGCGTTGAAATAAACGACAAGCATATAGAGGTAATAATAAGACAAATGATGAGGAAAATTAAGATAGAGGAGCCCGGGGATACAGACATGTTGCCTGGGGATCTGGTGGATATATTTGCGTTCGAGGAAGCAAATCAGAAAGTAGTTGAAGCCGGTGGGAGACCAGCAACAGGTAAAAGGTCACTGATGGGTATAACGAAGGCAGCACTTTCAACTGACTCTTTCCTCTCAGCGGCATCATTCCAGGAAACAACGAGAGTCTTAACTGAAGCAGCTATAAAGGGTAAGAGCGATCCTCTGCTTGGCCTTAAGGAAAATGTCATAATTGGAAAATTAATACCTGCAGGTACTGGGATGTCGAGATACAAAAATATTACAGTTAAACCTACAAATGAATTAATAAGAGAAGAAGCCAGCATGACTGTTGACACAGTCAATATATGATGATAAAATAACTAAGTGTGCAGGTAGATGGGGGAGATTCTATATGCCTAACCGTTTAAAAACAGCAAAAAATAAATGCGTTGGGACTAAGCAAACCCAGAAGGCTATAGAAGCAGGATCGGCTGTTGTAGTATATGTGGCGAAGGATGCTGAGACTAAAGTGACAAGTAAAGTGATAGAGCTTTGTATGCAGAAGGGGATAGAGTGTGTCTTCGTCGATACTATGAGACAATTAGGGGAATTTTGCGGTATTGAGATTGGAGCAGCATCTGCTGCCATACTCAAAGATTGAGCATTACCCCTTCCTGTGGAAGGGGTAAAATTATGTTTTTAAGGAGGTGTAGAGATGCCAACTATAAATCAGCTTGTAAGAAAGGGTAGAGAAGCAGCCCCCAGGAAATCTGACGCACCTGCACTGGAAGGAAACCCACAAAAAAGAGGGGTCTGTACAGTTGTAAAAACTACCACTCCCAAAAAGCCGAACTCTGCTTTAAGAAAGATTGCAAGAGTCAGGCTCACCAATGGTCAGGAGGTTACTGCTTATATACCAGGTATTGGCCACAACCTGCAGGAACACTCAGTTGTTTTGGTGAGAGGTGGAAGGGTGAAGGACCTTCCTGGCGTCAGGTATAAAATAATAAGAGGAACACTTGATGCTGCAGGCGTGGCAAACAGAAAGCAAGCCAGGTCCCGTTATGGAGCCAAGAAACCTAAGAAGTAAGGAGGTTAGAGGATGCCAAGAAGAGGCTATATAGCAAAAAGGGATGTACTGCCTGACCCGGTTTATAATGATAAGGTAGTGACAAAATTAATCAACAAAGTTATGCTCAGTGGAAAAAAGAGCATAGCTCAAAAGATTGTTTACGGGGCATTTGATATAATAAGAGAAAAGACAGGCAGAGATCCATTGGATGTTTTTCATGATGCAATGAATAATGTCATGCCTGTATTGGAGGTTAAGGCAAGGCGTGTAGGCGGTGCTACTTACCAGGTGCCAATGGAGGTAAGGCCTGAGAGAAGACAGTCGCTGGGTATAAGATGGCTGACTGAGTATGCAAGAGAAAGAAATGGTAAAAATATGATGGAAAAATTAGCCGCTGAAATATTAGATGCAGCAAATAACCAGGGTGCCAGTGTGAGGAAAAAGGAAGATACCCACAGAATGGCTGAAGCAAATAAAGCATTTGCACATTATAGATGGTAACCAGGTGGAAGGAGGATTATTTAAGTGCCTAGGCAGTTTCCGATAGAAGCAGTACGAAATATTGGTATAATGGCTCATATAGATGCAGGTAAGACCACCACGACAGAGAGGATCCTGTACTACACAGGTAAGCTTCACAAAATGGGAGAGGTGCACGAGGGGACGGCAACGATGGACTGGATGGTACAGGAACAGGAACGTGGCATTACTATAACATCTGCAGCTACTACCTGTTTTTGGAGAAATACGAGAATAAATATAATTGATACGCCAGGGCACGTGGACTTTACAGTTGAGGTAGAACGTTCACTGAGGGTATTAGATGGTGCTGTAGCTGTCTTCAGTGCCAAAGAAGGTGTTGAGCCACAATCTGAAACCGTATGGAGACAGGCTGATAAATACCATGTACCAAGAATAGCATATGTAAACAAGATGGATATAATAGGCGCAGATTATTATAATGTTATAGAGATGATAAGAAACAGACTGAACGCAAACCCTGTTGCAATCAATATACCTATTGGCAAGGAAGACACATTCAATGCTATCATAGACCTGGTGTCAATGAAAGCATATTACTATGCTGATGATCTCGGAACTAAAATTGAAGAAAAAGAAATACCACAGGATATGATAGACATTGCTGAGGAGTACAGAACAAAGCTGATTGAAACAGCGGTTGAATTAGATGATGAACTTATGATGAAATATCTTGAAGGCGAAGAACTTTCAGAAGAAGAAATAAAGGCAGTAATCAGAAAAGGTACTGTTGAAAATAAGCTTGTACCGGTTTTATGTGGTACGTCTTACAAAAACAAGGGGATACAGCTCCTTCTAAATGCCATTGTCGACTATCTGCCTTCACCAGTAGATCTGCCACCGGTAAGAGGAATTGATCCGGTGACAGGCGAAGAAGTAGAAAGGCATCCGTCTGACGATGAGCCGTTTTCTGCTATTGCTTTTAAAATAATGGCTGACCCATACGTAGGGAAGTTGACATTTGCCCGTGTTTATTCAGGGACATTAAAAAATGGATCTTATGTATATAATGCGACTAAAGGTAAAAGAGAAAGAGTTGGACGAGTGCTTTTGATGCATGCGAACCATAGAGAAGATATTGATATGGCTTATGCTGGAGATATTATAGCAATAGTAGGGCTTAAGGATACTGTTACGGGCGATACCTTATGCGATGAGCTTAAACCTATTGTACTGGAATCGATGGAATTCCCAGAACCGGTTATCCACGTGGCAATAGAGCCTAAATCTAAAGACAGCCAGGATAGGCTTGGTGTATCACTGCAAAAATTATCTGAGGAAGATCCGACCTTCAGAACATATACAGATCAGGATACTGGTCAGACGATTATATCAGGTATGGGTGAACTGCATCTTGAAATTATAGTTGACAGGTTACAAAGAGAATTTCATGTAGAGTGCAATGTGGGTAAGCCACAAGTTGCATACAAGGAAACAATAAAGAAATCAGTAAAGAGTGAGGGTAAATTTATAAGGCAGTCTGGTGGTAGAGGTCAGTATGGTCATGTATGGATTGAGCTTCAACCACTGGAAAGAGGAGAAAATTATGAGTTCGTGAACAACATTGTCGGTGGTGTCATACCAAAGGAGTATATACCATCTGTTGATGCTGGCATTCAGGAGGCTATGCAGAGCGGTGTGCTCGGTGGTTATCCTGTAGTTGATGTAAGAGCGATATTATTTGATGGGTCATACCATGAGGTTGACTCCTCGGATATGGCGTTTAAGATTGCAGCGTCAATGGCTTTTAAAGAAGGCATGAAAAAAGCTGACCCTGTGTTATTGGAACCGATTATGAAGGTTGAAGTTGTCGTGCCTGAAGAATTTATGGGTGATGTCATTGGTGATATTAACTCTAGGAGAGGCAAGATAGAAGGAATGGAGATGCGTGCTGGCGCTCAGATAATAAGAGCGTATGTACCGCTTGCAGAGATGTTTGGGTATTCCACGGACCTTAGGTCAAGAACACAGGGACGAGGCACTTATTCTATGCACTTCAGTCATTATGATGAGGTGCCCAAAAATATAGCTGAAACGATATTAAAAGATAAGTAGGAGGAAAAAAGATGGCAAAAGCGCATTATGAAAGAACGAAGCCCCACGTAAATATAGGTACAATAGGCCATGTAGACCATGGCAAGACCACACTTACCTCAGCGATAACGATGGCGTTAGCAGTTGAGGGCAAAGCCCAGGCGAAAGCATATGACCAGATAGACAATGCGCCTGAAGAGAAAGCGAGAGGAATCACAATAAACACAGCCCATGTAGAGTATGAGACAGAGAAGAGGCACTATGCCCATGTTGACTGTCCGGGACATGCTGACTATGTAAAGAACATGATAACAGGTGCTGCCCAGATGGATGGTGCCATACTGGTTGTATCAGCAGCAGACGGGCCGATGCCGCAGACGAGAGAGCATATACTCTTAGCGAGGCAGGTAGGGGTACCATATATAGTAGTATTTTTAAACAAAGCTGACATGGTAGACGATCCAGAGCTCATAGAGCTGGTAGAGATGGAAGTCAGGGACCTATTAAATGAATATGAATTTCCCGGAGACGAGATACCGATAGTGGTAGGGTCAGCCTATGAAGCCATGGAAGCCCTTATAAAGAACCCCAACATAAAAAGGGGAGAGAATCAGTGGGTAGACAAGATATGGGAATTAATGGATGCAGTAGACGAATATATACCCACACCACAGAGGGATATAGATAAGCCATTCCTGATGCCAATAGAAGACGTATTCACCATCACAGGCAGAGGCACAGTGGTAACAGGGAGAGTAGAGAGGGGCAAGATCAAAGTAGGAGACGAAATAGAGATAGTAGGATTAATGAATGAGAGCAAGAAGACAGTAGTAACAGGATTAGAGATGTTCAGGAAGACCTTGGACGAAGCTCTGGCAGGGGACAACATAGGAGCGCTGTTAAGAGGCATACAGAGGACAGAGGTAGAGAGAGGGCAGGTATTAGCAAAACCAGGCAGCATACACCCACACACAAAATTTATAGGTCAGGTATATGTACTCACCAAAGAAGAGGGTGGGAGGCACACACCATTTTTCAACGGATACAGGCCACAGTTTTACTTTAGGACAACAGATGTCACTGGAGAGATAAAGTTACCAGAGGGTGTAGAAATGGTAATGCCTGGGGACAACATCAACATGGAAGTGACATTGATAACACCAATAGCGATTGAAGAAGGATTAAGGTTTGCCATAAGAGAAGGTGGCAGAACAGTAGGTGCCGGTGTTGTCGGAAGTATAATTGAATAATATAAAACACCAGGCTACGTGTATATGTAGTTTAAAGGAGGGACAATGATGCCTAAACAGAAAATAAGGATACGTCTGAAAGCATATGATCATGTGGTATTGGATCAGTCAACTGAGAAAATTGTAGATACAGCGAGGAGGACAGGAGCTGAGGTTTCTGGACCAATACCCCTGCCGACTGAAAAGAGTATAATAACTATATTGAGAGCCCCGCACAAATACAAGGATTCTCGTGAACAGTTTGAGATAAGGACGCATAAACGTCTTATTGATATACTGGACCCCACATCCAAAACTGTAGACGCATTAATGAGGCTGGATTTACCTGCAGGTGTGGACATAGAGATAAAGCTGTAAAATGAAATTTTTATTAGCCAGGAGGTGGAGACATGAATAAGGGCATACTTGGTAAAAAGCTGGGCATGACTCAGATATTTGATAAGGATGGAAAAGCGATACCGGTTACAGTTGTTGAAGCAGGTCCATGTGTGGTGGTCCAGAAAAAGACTGTAGAGACTGATGGATACAATGCAATCCAGGTTGGTTTTGGCAATGTCAAATTGAAAAGAGTCAACAAACCAATGATGGGACATTTTAAAAAGGCTGACGTAGAGCCGAAAAAATTCCTTAGAGAATTTAGGATAGATGATGTCAACAATTATAAAGTTGGGGATGTCATTAATGTCGATATATTTAAACCTGGTGACAGGGTAGACGTCATTGGCACATCAAAAGGTAAGGGATTTGCTGGTGTCATTAAAAGATGGAATGCAAAGCGGGGACCAATGGCTCATGGCTCAAAGTACCACAGGAGGGTTGGTTCTATGGGTGGTAGCACGTATCCGGCTAGGGTGTTTAAGGGCAAACATATGCCGGGCCATATGGGAAATGAGAGAAAGACAGTCCAGAATTTAGAAGTAGTAAAAACCTACCCAGAGAAGAATTTACTAGTTATAAAAGGTTCAGTACCTGGCATAAGAGGTTCTTTGCTTTATATAAGAGACTCGATTAAGGTTACCAGGTAATGGGAAGGAGGAAAGAAGATGGCATTGGCCAAAGTATATAACACTAATGGCGAACAGGTGGGAGAAATAGAACTGAGCGATGAAATCTTTAATGCACCTGTTAAAACAGAGGTCCTCCATGAGGTGGTCTTAAATTATCTTGCAAATCAAAGGCAAGGCACCCATGCTACCAAAACACGCGGTATGGTAAGGGGTGGTGGTAAGAAGCCATGGAGACAGAAGGGTACAGGTAGAGCAAGGCAAGGGAGCATTAGAGCCCCACAATGGATAAAAGGTGGTGTGGTGTTTGGGCCTCACCCGAGAAGTTACAGGTACAACCTGCCAAAGAGTTTAAAAAAGGTTGCATGGAAATCTGCATTGAGCTCTAAGTACAGTGAGAATAAGATAATTGTACTTGACAATCTTTTTATGGATAAACCTAAAACAAAAGAAATTATCAATATGTTAAACAACTTGGATGTTGATGATAAAGCTTTAATTGTACTTGCTGACAGAAATGAAAATGTTTATAAATCCTCGAGGAATATACCCGGCGTAAAGACCACATATATAGGACAGTTAAATGTATATGACATATTAACTCATGACACCTTTATTATTACAAAAGATGCAGTGAATAAAGTGGAGGAGGTGTATTCCTGATGGAACTCCATGATGTTTTGATAAGGCCGATTGTGACTGAAAAAACTATGGAAATGATGGCAGAGAAGAAATATGCCTTTGTTGTAGATAGAAATGCCACAAAAACACAGATTAAAAATGCTGTTGAAAATATATTTGGCGTAAAGGTAGAAAAGGTATATACTGCAAATCGTATAGGAAAAGTAAAAAGAGTAGGTAGATTTGAGGGCAGAAGGCCAGACTGGAAAAGGGCAATAGTTAAACTTACAGCAGACAGTAAAGGGATAGAATTTTTTGAGGGACTAATGTAATTCCTAAAGGAGGTTAAATGGATGGCGATAAAGAAATATAAGCCGACCTCACCTGGAAGAAGGTTCATGTCTGTTAATACTTTTGATGAAATAACAAAGACTGAACCTGAAAAATCACTGGTAGTGAGTCTAACGAGTAAAGCGGGAAGGAACGTTTATGGAAGGATTACCGTTAGACACAGGGGTGGTGGTCATAAGAGGCTTTACAGGATAATTGACTTCAAAAGGAATAAGTTTGGTGTTCCGGCTAAAGTTGCAGCCATTGAATACGATCCAAACAGGACAGCATATATAGCACTTTTAAATTATGCTGACGGAGAAAAAAGGTATATACTGGCCCCAGAGGGATTAAAAGTTGGAGACGTAGTGCAGTCAGGTGAAGGTGCAGATATAAAAGTTGGCAATGCATTAAAACTTAAAGATATGCCGGTAGGTACTGTTATCCATAATATTGAGCTTATACCAGGAAAAGGTGGACAGCTTGTTAGGGCTGCAGGTTCTTCGGCACAGCTGCTTGCAAAAGAGGGTGCGTATGCGCAGGTACGTCTACCTTCATCGGAAGTTCGTTTGATACGCACTGAGTGTATGGCTACAATTGGGCAGGTTTCAAACATTGACCATGAAAATGTGACTATAGGAAAGGCTGGTAGGAGTAGATGGATGGGCATAAGACCAACGGTAAGGGGTTCCGTAATGAACCCAATTGATCATCCTCATGGTGGTGGTGAAGGCAAAGCGCCGATAGGGCATCCTGGGCCAGTAACTCCGTGGGGCAAACCAACTCTTGGCTATAAGACGAGGAAGAAGCATAAACCTTCTGATAAGCTTATAGTAAAAAGACGTAGCAAGTAAGGGAGGGGTAAGATGAGCAGGTCAGTTAAAAAGGGACCTTTTGTAAATGAAAAGCTGTTATCTAAGATAATCGAGATGAACAAAACCGGTGAAAAGAAAGTTCTGAGAACCTGGTCCAGAAGTTCTACTATTGTCCCGGAAATGGTAGGTCATACCATTGCTGTCCATGATGGAAGAAAGCATGTGCCTGTTTATATAACTGAGGATATGGTTGGACACAAATTGGGTGAGTTTGCTCCCACCAGGACTTTTAGAGGGCATGCAGGTTCGGAGAAGACAACAAAAATTAAAAAGTAGCCAAAGGTGAGGAGGTATAAAGGTGGAGGCTAAGGCAATATTACGATATGCCAGAATTTCTCCAAGAAAGGTCAGAATTGTATTAGACCTTATAAGGGGAAAACAGATAGACGAAGCAATGGCAATTCTGAAATACACGCCTAAGAGAGCTTCATATATGATTGAGAAGTTATTAAATTCAGCGGTGGCCAATGCTGAAAATAACTTTAATATGAACAGGGATAAACTTTTTATTTCCAAAGCTTATGCCGACCAGGGACCAACTTTAAAAAGATACCTGCCGAGAGCCCATGGAAGGGCAGATGTTATAAGAAAGAGGACCAGCCATATAACTCTGGTTCTTGAAGAAAAGTGAGAAGGAGGTACGAGTATGGGTCAAAAGGTTAATCCCATTGGGTTTAGGGTAGGTGTGATAAAGGACTGGGACGCAAGGTGGTACGCTAAGGGCAATAACTTTGGTGATACGCTTATTGAGGACATAAAACTCAGGAACTATATCAAGGAGAAGACATTTGAGGCTGGAATCTCAAAAATTGAAATTGAGAGGGATGCCAATCGCATAAAGATAAATCTTCATACTGCAAAACCAGGTATCTTAATAGGTAAGGGCGGTGCAGGGATTGACGTTTTGAAGAAGTCACTAGAGCAAATGACGGGTAAGGTAGTTCTTCTCAATGTCATAGAAATAAAAAAACCTGAACTGGACGCTCAACTGGTCGCAGAAAATATAGCTTTTCAGCTTGAGAGAAGAATTTCTTTTAGAAGGGCAATGAAACAGGCCATGTCAAGAGCTATGAAAGCTGGAGCTAAGGGTATAAAAACATCAGTTTCTGGAAGGCTTGGTGGTGCTGAGATAGCAAGGACAGAAACGTATCATGAAGGTGTGGTGCCACTGCAGACCATTCGTGCAGACATAGATTATGGTTTTACAGAAGCTAAGACAACTTACGGAAGGATAGGAGTAAAGGTTTGGATTAACAAGGGCGAGGTATTACCTGAGCTGAAGAAGGAAGCGGCAGAAGGAGGAATGTAATTATGTTGATGCCCAAAAGGGTTAAATACAGAAAACCACACAGAGGTTCCGTCCCAAGTCCGGACTCTAAGGCTACAAGGGGCAATACCCTTACTTATGGAGAGTTTGGATTGCAGGCGTTAGAACCGGCATGGATAACATCTGCTCAGATTGAAGCTGCACGTGTTGCAATGACCAGGTATATCAAAAGAGGCGGGAAGGTGTGGATAAAAATTTTCCCTGACAAGCCTATAACCAAAAAACCGGCTGAGACAAGGATGGGTTCCGGCAAAGGTGCACCTGAATATTGGGTTGCAGTTGTTAAACCTGGTAGGGTGTTGTTTGAGATTGGTGGTGTCAGTGAAGAGACTGCAAAGGAGGCTTTGAGACTGGCAAAGTATAAGCTTCCCATTAAGACCAGATTTATAAAACGTGAAGATGTGGGTGGTGAAAACAATGAAAGCCAGTGATATGAAAGAAATGACAAACAGTGAGTTAAATCAAAAGCTGTCTGAGTTGAAGGAGGAGCTCTTTAACCTGAGATTTCAACTGGCTACAGGTCAGCTGGAGAATACAAGCAGGATCAAAATGGTAAGAAAGGATATTGCGCGGGTCAAGACGATTTTAAGGGAACGCCAGATCAAAGTGGTTTAAAGGAGGTTAGTATATGGAGACAATAAGGGGTAAGCGCAAAGAGAGAATAGGCTTTGTGGTAAGCGATAAAATGGATAAGACAATAGTCGTAGCAGTAGAAGATAGGGTGCAGCATCCTCTTTACGGAAAGATTGTAAGAAGAACCAAAAAGTACAAGGCTCATGATGAGAAAAATGAAGCGCATATTGGCGATAAAGTTCTTATTATGGAGACAAGACCTTTGAGCAAGGAAAAAAGGTGGAGACTGGTTGATATAGTTGAAAGGGCAAAATAATGAAAGGAGGACAATTCCATGATACAACCACAGACGAGGTTAAAGGTTGCAGATAACACTGGTGCTAAAGAGATAATGTGTATAAGGGTCCTCGGCGGTCCAAACAGGAAATTTGGAAATATTGGTGATATAATAGTTGCTTCAGTTAAAAGTGCAACACCAGGAGGTGTTGTTAAAAAAGGTGATGTAATAAAAGCAGTTGTGGTGAGGTCTGTAAGCGGACTTAAGAGAAAAGATGGCACATTTATAAGGTTTGATGAGAATGCTGCGGTAATAATCAGAGATGATTTACAACCACGGGGTACACGTATTTTTGGACCGGTTGCCAGAGAGCTTAGGGATAAAAACTTTATGAAAATAATTTCTCTTGCGCCAGAAGTGCTTTGATTGGAGGTGGCAAAATGCCTAAGGTACATGTCAAAAAAGGAGATACCGTTGTCATTATATCTGGTGAGGATAAGGGAAAGAAAGGAAAAGTTTTAAAGGTGATACCGTCCGAGGGTAAAATACTTGTTGAGGGTATAAACCTGGTAACAAAGCACAAAAGACCGTCAGGTCAAAATCAGCAGGCAGGGATAGTCCATGAGGAAGCACCAATATATAGTTCAAAAGCTTTGATTTATTGCAACAATTGTGGGAAAGGTGTCCGGTATGGAAAGAAAATTCTCGATGACGGTAAAAAAGTGAGATATTGCAAAGCTTGTGGCGAGAATTTAGACTGAAAGGAGGTTTAATATGCCAATAATTCCTAGACTCAAAGAGAAATACTTGAACGAGGTTGTGCCTCAGCTTATGAATAGGTTTCATTATGACAATCCAATGCAGGTACCAAAACTGGAGAAGATTGTAATCAACTCTGGTGTGGGTGAGGGAAAAGAAAACCCTAAGGCACTGGACGAAATGGTAGAAGAGATTAAAATGATCACAGGACAAAAACCTGTCATAACAAAAGCAAAAAAATCCATAGCTAACTTTAAGATAAGAAAAGGAATGCCTATTGGTGTTATGGTAACACTGAGGGGTAACAGAATGTATGAATTTGTCGACAAACTACTGAGTGTTGCACTTCCAAGGGTACGTGACTTTAGAGGAGTTTCGTCTAAGTCTTTTGATGGCCGAGGCAATTATACTCTTGGAATAAGGGAGCAGCTGATTTTTCCGGAAATAGATTATGATAAGGTTGAAAAAATCAGGGGTATGGAAATAGTGTTTGTCACAACCGCAAAGAACGACGAAGAGGGTTATGAACTGTTAAGATTATTAGGAATGCCTTTTTCAAAATAAGGGAGGGATAAAATGGCACGCAAAGCCTTAAAAATAAAACAGCAAAGACCTCAAAAGTATGCAACTAGAGAGTATAACAGGTGTAAGATATGTGGCAGACCGCATGCATATCTCCGTAAGTTTGGTATGTGCCGTCTTTGCTTCAGGAAGTATGCTCATGAGGGTATAATTCCTGGGGTCAAAAAGGCAAGCTGGTAATAGGAAGGAGGTAAATCTAATGGTTACAGATCCAATAGCCGATATGTTAACACGAATCAGAAATGCCAATATTGTTAGAATGTCAACAGTTGATATTCCGGCTTCAAATATAAAGAAAAGTATAGCGGAAATTATGTATAATGAAGGATTTATTGAATCCTATGAGATTGTAGATGATGGAAAGCAGGGTATAATTAGGATTAAGATGAAATACGGTCCTGATAAGGAGAGAGTAGTAAGTGGGCTTAAGCGGATAAGTAAACCGGGTTTGAGGGTATATGCCACAAAGGATCAGATACCAAAAGTATTGGGTGGCCTTGGAATTGCTATATTATCTACACCAAAGGGTGTAATAACTGACAAAAAAGCCAGACAGGAGGGTGTTGGAGGAGAGGTCCTCTGTTATATCTGGTAAACTAAGGAGGTGCTAAAATGTCAAGGATAGGGAAAAAACCTATTGCCATCCCTCAAGGGGTTCAAGTTGATATTTCTGAAAACAATATAGTGAGAGTTAAGGGCCCTAAAGGTGAGCTGACACAGGCTTTTAATAAGAATATGATTATAGAGAAGGCTGATAATGCTATATTAGTCAAAAGACCAGATGATAGTAAATTTAACCATTCCTTGCACGGACTTACCAGGACGCTAATTGCCAATATGATTGAAGGTGTAACGAAAGGTTATGAAAAGTCTCTGGATATTGTTGGGGTTGGTTACAGGGCTTCAAAACAGGGAAATAAACTCGTTTTAAATCTTGGATATTCTCATCCAATCGAGATTGAAGAGGAACCGGGCATAGAGATTGCAGTAGATGGGAGCAACAAGATCATTGTAAAAGGGATAGATAAACAGCGGGTGGGCCAGGTGGCAGCCATGATTAGAGATAAAAGACGTCCTGATGTATATAAGGGAAAGGGTATCAGGTATACCGGTGAGGTTGTCAGGTTAAAAGAAGGAAAGACAGGCAAGAAGTAGGAAGGAGTGATTGACTTTGATAAATAAAGAGAGCAAGAATATAGGGAGAAAAATACGCCACAAAAGGCTGCGTAAAAAGGTTTTTGGCACTGCAGAGCGGCCGCGTCTTTCGGTTTACAGAAGCCTTAACAACTTTTACGTCCAACTAATTGATGATGAGGCTGGACATACAATGGCTTCAGTATCTACCTTAGAGCCTGAAATAAAATCGAAGATCACCAATGGTTCAAATAAAGAAAGCGCTGAAGTAGTAGGTAAATTAATAGCTAAGAGGGCACTGGAAAAAGGTATAAACAAAGTGGTATTTGACAGGGGTGGCTATAAATATCATGGAACAATAAAGGCATTGGCTGATGCTGCCAGAGAAGGTGGATTAGAATTTTAAAGGAGGGAAATTATGCGAATTAATCCAAACGGTTTAGAGTTAAAGGAAACCGTGATTTCGATGAACCGTGTTGCAAAGGTTGTGAAGGGTGGTAAAAATTTTCGTTTTAGTGTTTTAGTAGTCGTAGGAGATGGCAATGGCTATGTAGGAATTGGCACCGGGAAAGCTGCTGAAATACCAGAAGCAATACGGAAGGCCATAGAAGATGCCAAAAAAGCTCTTATTAAGGTACCAATTGTAGGCACAACCATCCCCCATGAGATTATAGGGGAGTTTGGTGCAGGCAAAGTGCTTTTAAAACCAGCTAAAGAAGGTACAGGTGTTATTGCAGGTGGTCCTGTGAGGGCACTTTTAGAGGCCGCTGGAATTAAAGATGTTAGGGCTAAGTCTCTTGGCAGTGACAATGCCAGGAATGTTGTAAATGCTGCGTTTGAAGGACTGAAGAAGTTAAAAACAGCTCAAGATGTAGCCAGATTAAGAGGTAAGGATGTAGTTGATGTAATATAACTCCGTGATTTCAAGGGAGGTGTCTGAATGAATATACATGAGTTAAAGCCGGCTGACGGTTCGAGAAAGGGTAAAAAACGTGTGGGAAGAGGTATAGGTTCCGGTCATGGAAAGACTTCAACAAGGGGTCATAAGGGTCAATACGCCAGGAGTGGTACGGGGATAAAACCCGGTTTTGAAGGCGGCCAGATGCCCTTGCAGAGAAGACTTCCAAAGAGGGGCTTTACCAATATCTTTAAGAAAGAATATGCTATAATAAATATTGAAGAACTCAATAACTTTGATACTGATACTGTAGTTACACCGGAATTGCTTATTAAATATGGCAGAATAAAGGATATGAAAGATGGCTTGAAGGTCTTAGGCAACGGTGAGTTAAATAAGAAATTGATTGTAAGGGCTAACAGCTTCAGCAAATCTGCCATAGAAAAGATTGAAAGGGCAGGCGGAAAGGCAGAGGTGATTTAAATTGTTTTCAACTCTCTTTAACGCCTGGCATGTCAAGGATATAAGGCATAGAATTTTGTTTACGCTTGGGATGATCCTTGTTTTTAGAGCTGGTTCACATATACCGGTTCCTGGTATAGATACCAATATCATCAAGCAAATGGTGAACAGTGGACAATTGCTTGGATTTTTTGATGTTCTATCTGGTGGGTCATTCAGTAACTTTACTGTGTTTGCTTTAAGTATTACGCCATATGTTACAGCGTCAATTATAGTCCAGTTGCTTACTATAGCAATCCCATCATGGGAGCAAATGGCTAAAGCTGGAGAAGAAGGCAGAAAGAAATTAGCACAGTATACCAGATATGGCACGGTGGTGTTAGCCTTTATTCAAGCCATAAGTATGACCTATGGGTTAAGGGGAGCAGTGACAGAGGCAACAACTTTTAACTTATTATTAATTGCTCTTACCCTTACAGCAGGTACTGCATTTTTAATGTGGCTTGGCGAACAGATTAATGAGAAGGGGATAGGCAATGGCATTTCAATGATTATATTTGCCGGTATTATATCAAGAATACCAGCAATGTTTGTCACTACCTATCAATATGTTAAGGCTGGTACAACAAGTATCATTGGTGCTACAGTTTACTGGGTTGTAACACTTATCATGGTAGTAGCTATTGTGTATATAACAGAAGGACAAAGACGTATTCCCGTCCAATATGCTCGTAGACAGGTGGGAAGGAGAATGTATGGTGGTCAAAGCACTCATCTACCGCTTAGGGTAAACCCTACTGGGATGATACCGATAATATTTGCTGTCTCTATACTGCAATTTCCACTGCAAATAGCAGCGTTTTTCCCTAACAGCGGTTATGCACACTTTATGAACACCTGGTTTAATACAGGTGGTGTGCTGTATAATATACTTGATGCGATTTTGATTGTCTTCTTTACATTTTTTTATGCTGCAGTTGTGTTTAACCCTGAAGATGTTGCCGAAAACCTGAAAAAGTATGGTGGTTTTATACCTGGTATAAGACCCGGCAAGCCAACATCTGACTATATAACAAAAATTATGAACAGGTTAGTAATGGTTGGTGGTGTTTTTCTTGCGCTTGTCGCTGTTATACCGGTGATAGTAATGAAAATTACTGGCTTGAACCTTTACTTCAGCGGGGCTGCTATTTTGATTGCAGTTGGTGTGGCCATGGATACTGTAAAGCAGCTGGAGGCTCAGCTAGTGATGAGGAATTACCAGGGTTTCTTGAAATAGAGGTGTGTAAGCATGAGATTGATTATAATTGGTCCACCAGGAGCAGGAAAAGGGACACAGGCTAAATTAATATGCCGTCATTTTGACATTCCCCATATATCTACCGGTGATATGTTCAGAGAGAATATTATCGCCGCCACAGAAACTGGATTATTAGTTGATGAATATATAAAGAAAGGTCTTTTAGTCCCCGACCAAATAGTAAACAGGATGGTAGAAGATAGGCTGTCCAATCCAGATGTCAATAAAGGTTTTTTGCTTGATGGCTATCCGAGGACAGTATCTCAGGCTGATGTGTTGCAGAGTTTTTTAACAAAAAACGGAAAAAAGTTAGATGCTGTGATTAACCTTAATATTTCCAGGGAAAAATTAATAAGTAGAATAGCTGGTAGAAGAATATGTGAGAATTGTGGCGCTTTGTTCAACGTCATCACTAGCCCGCCCAAAATAGAAGGCGTATGTGATAATTGTGGTGGCAGGTTAATACAGAGATCAGATGATGATGTGAATGTAGCAGCAACAAGAGTGGACGTATATATAAAAGAGACAAAACCTTTGATTGAATATTATAATGCACTGTCATTGCTTTATAATGTAGATGCTGACAACTCGATAGAAAAAGTATTCAGGGATATATGCAAAAAATTGGAGAGCGACAGGTAAATGATTATTATAAAGTCTGAAAGTGAAATAGCTTTAATGAGAAGGGCAGGCAAAATTGTAAAAGCGACACTGGATTTTCTGGAGGAACACATAAAACCTGGTGTTACTACGGAATTTTTAGATTCTATTGCTGAGGAATTTATTCTAAAACAAAATGCCTATCCGGGTTTTAAGGGATATGAAGGTTTTCCTGCCAGCATTTGTGCATCAATTAATGAAGAAGTAGTTCACGGTATCCCCAGTAGAGACAGAGTTTTAAAGGATGGAGATATAATAAGTATAGACATTGGGGCAATTTATGAGGGGTACTACGGAGATGCTGCAAGGACATTTCCTGTGGGAGAGATCAGCGATGATGCCAGAAAATTAATTGATGTAACAAAACAAAGCTTTTTTGAAGGTATTAAGTTTGCACGTACGGGTTATAGGTTGTATGATATATCTAATGCCATCCAGACGTATATTGTGAACAATGGTTATTCAGTAGTCAGGGACTATGTTGGTCACGGTATAGGTCGAGATATGCATGAGGATCCTCAGATACCTAATTATGGGCCAAAAGGAAGAGGACCAAGGTTGCTACCAGGTATGGTCCTTGCCATTGAACCAATGGTAAATGCAGGAGATTATAAGGTTAAGACGTTGGGCAACGGATGGACGGTTATCACTGCAGATGGTAGCTTATCGGCTCATTATGAAAATACTATAGTAATAACTGAGGATGAACCTGAGATTCTTACTTTATGATGATTGGGGGACTTTGATGGACGGTATAGGTCTTAAGGTTGGCCAGGTCGTAAAATCTAAGGCTGGTAGAGATAAAGGAAAACTGTTTATTGTATTGAATGTAGAAGATCCTTATGCTTATATTGCTGATGGCTCTTTGCGCAAGGTGGAAAAGCCAAAAAAGAAGAAAATAAAGCATCTTATTAAGTATAATGTCGTAGACGAAAATATCAGGACAAAAATTTTAAATGGCAAAAAACCGACGAATACAGAGCTTTGTAAAAGTCTCCTTAACATCAACCTCAATGATGTCTGTGAGGAATAAAGGAGGTTTTGATAATTTGTCCAAAGATGATGTAATTGAAATGGAAGGGACAGTGCTTGAAGCATTACCCAATGCCATGTTTCAGGTAAAATTGGAGAATGGTTATGTTATACTGGCACATATTTCTGGAAAGCTCAGAATGAATTTTATAAAAATATTGCCTGGCGACAAGGTCAAGGTTGAACTATCGCCATATGACTTGAGCAGAGGAAGAATTACGTGGCGCGCCAAATAAAGGAGGTAATAATTTATGAAGGTTCGACCATCAGTAAAGCCAATGTGTGAGAAGTGCAAGGTTATAAAGAGAAAAGGTCGGGTTATGATTATTTGTGAAAATCCTAAGCATAAGCAAAAGCAGGGTTAAGGAGGTGTAAAGATGGCAAGAATAGCAGGAGTTGATTTGCCAAGAGAAAAGAGGGCCGAGATAGGTCTCACATATATATATGGAATTGGACGTTCCAGGGCTAAAGAAATTTTAAATAAAGCAGGTGTCAGTCCGGACATTAAAATAAAGGATATGACTGATGAAGAGGTAAACAGGTTAAGGGACATAATTGAGAAGGAATACAAGGTTGAAGGCGAATTAAGACGTGAGGTAGCACAGAACATTAAGCGACTGGTAGATATAGGATGCTACCGTGGGATAAGACATAGGAGAGGCCTTCCTGTAAGAGGACAGAGGACGAGGACAAATGCAAGGACAAGGAAGGGTCCTAAAAAGACTGTGGCTAAGAAGAAAAAATAAGGAGGGAATTTGATGCCGACCAAGACAAGGAGAGCACGTAAAAAACGTGAACATAAACATGTCGAAAGTGGTATAGCTCATATTCATTCAACATTTAACAATACAATAGTTACGATTACAGATATGGCAGGGAACGCCCTTTCATGGGCTAGCGCTGGTGGAGCGGGTTTTAAGGGTTCAAGAAAATCTACTCCATTTGCAGCCCAGATAGCTGCAGAGAATGCAGCAAAAGCAGCTCAGGAGTTTGGCCTTAAGTCGGTTGAAGTATTTGTAAAAGGCCCCGGAGCTGGAAGAGAAGCGGCAATAAGGGCGTTGCAGGCGGCAGGGCTTGAAGTTAATGCAATAAAGGATGTTACGCCAATACCTCATAATGGCTGCAGGCCGCCAAAACGCAGAAGGGTTTAAGGAGGTGACGATATTTTATGTCAAAAAGTATAGGTCCATCATGTAAATTATGCCGCAGAGAAGGACAGAAACTCTTCTTAAAAGGAGATAAATGCTATACAGATAAGTGCCCGGTAGCCAGAAGGCCTTATGCACCCGGCGAGCATGGCCAGAACAGAAAGAAGCTTAGTTATTATGGTACTCAGTTGAGAGAGAAGCAGAAGGCTAAGAGAGTATATGGAATAATGGAAAGACAGTTTAGAAGGTATTTTGAAGAGGCCGAGCGCATGAAGGGCATGACCGGCGATAATTTGTTCCATTTACTGGAGAGAAGGCTGGATAATGTGGTATATAGAATGGGGTTTGCTTCATCCCGGGCTCAGGCCAGAGAGATGGTAAGTCATGGATATTTTAAGGTAAATGGCAAAAAGGTTGATGCACCAGCCTACAATGTAAAGTTAAATGATGTGATAACCGTAGTTGAGAGACACAGGGATAACGAGACAGTAAAGGGTAATCTTGACATTCAAAGAACCATTCCAGCCTGGCTATCTGTTGACAGAGATAAAATGGAGGGTATTGTTGTTGGTTTGCCTAAGAAGGAGGATATGGATATACAGTTTGAGGATCACCTTATAGTAGAGCTTTATTCTAAGTAATGATGCCCTCGAAATTTTGCCAGCAATTAAGGAGGGTTATATAAATGTTAGAAATAGAAAAACCAAAAATTGACAGGGCAGAGGTTTCTGAGGATGGTTGCTACGGTAAGTTTATAATAGAACCTCTGGAAAGGGGATACGGCATAACTCTGGGTAATGCGTTGAGGAGGATAATGCTCTCATCATTGCCTGGGGCTGCTGTATCATCTATAAAAATTGATGGGGTGCTTCATGAGTTTTCAACAATACCTGGTGTAAAAGAAGATGTGGTAGAGATTATTTTAAATTTAAAAGAACTGGCAATTAAATTATATGGTTCAGAGGCAAAAATTGCCAGGATTGAGGCGGTGGGGCCGGGAGTTGTAACCGGTGGAGACATAAAGACAGATGGCGATGTTGAGATTTTTAACACTGACCTGCATATAGCGACATTAGAAGAAAATGCTGTATTAAACATGGAGATTACAATAACACCTGGACGCGGCTATGTTACAGCAGAGAGGAATAAAAAACAGGACCAGGCGATAGGGGTTATACCTGTAGATTCTATATATACTCCGGTCAAACGTGTGAATTTTAGTGTGGATAATACCAGGGTGGGACAGATTACAGACTATGATAGATTAACCTTAGAGGTCTGGACTAACGGTACATTGAAGCCTGATGAGGCTATCAGTCTTGCAGCTAAGATTATGATTGAACATTTGAATTTATTTGTTGGGTTAACTGAAAAGGTTGATGAAATAGAAATTGTTGAAGAAAAGGAAGAGGACAAAAAGGACAAAGTCCTTGACATGACCATTGAAGAGTTAGATCTTTCAGTGCGGTCATATAACTGCTTGAAGAGAGCTGGTATTAATACTGTTGAAGATTTGATTCAGCGCACAGAAGAGGATATGATGAAGGTGCGGAATCTCGGGAAAAAATCCCTTGAAGAGGTACAACAGAAGCTTGCACTTCTGGGGCTTAGTTTAAAGAAAAGCGATGAATAGGGAGGAGGTAAAATATGGGATATAGAAAGCTGGGAAGACCTTCTTCTCACAGAAGAGCCATGCTCAGGAACATGGTTACCTCGCTGCTGATGCATGACAGAATAATTACTACAGAGACAAGAGCAAAAGAGGTTAGATCCCTTGCTGAACATATGATAACACTGGGGAAAAGAGGAGATCTGCATTCAAGAAGACAGGCTCTAGCGTTTATGATGGACGAGACCACAGTGAAAAAATTATTTGATGAAATAGCCCCCAAGTATGCAGAAAGAAATGGTGGTTACACTAGAATAATTAAACTTGGCAACAGAAGGGGTGACGGTGCACCAGAGGCAATAATAGAGCTTGTATAGTCCATTAAATAGGGATTAAGTCTTTCTTAATCCCTATTTTAAAATTATTTAAGAGGGTGTGCCAATGGATGATGTTTTCATAGAGGTAAGAAATGTAGGATATGTATATGGGAAAGATAAAAAGCAAAAACCCGCTCTGCATGATATCAGTATAAGTATAAAAAAGGGTGAGTTTGTAGCTATCCTTGGGGAAAATGGTTCGGGTAAATCAACCTTTGCACGTCTTTTAAATGCACTTTTGATTCCTACTGAGGGAGATGTGTATATAAATGGCATGAACACAAAGGATAGCAGAAGGACCTGGGATATTAGACAGAATGTAGGTATGGTTTTCCAGAATCCCGACAATCAGCTTGTTGCCACCGTTGTAGAGGATGATGTGGCGTTTGGACCTGAGAACCTTGGTGTACCGCAAAGTGAGATAAGGGAAAGGGTAGACATGGCGCTTAAAGCGGTAGATATGTATGAGCATAGATTAAGAGAACCTTACAGGCTCTCTGGGGGTCAGAAGCAGAGGGTTGCCATTGCCGGTATTATAGCTATGAAGCCGAAGTGCATAGTCCTTGACGAACCGACAGCTATGCTGGATCCTCTGGGAAGGGCTGAGGTGATGGAAACCATAATGAAATTGAATAGAGCTGATGGAATCACTATAATACTTATAACACATTTTATGGAAGAAGCCGTTCTGGCTGACAGGGTTATTGTAATGAATAAGGGGGAGATTAAAATGGACGGAACTCCTAAAGAGGTTTTTGAGGACGTGGAAAGGATAAGGGCCTTTGGCTTAGATGTTCCTCAGGTAACAGAGCTTGCATATCTTTTGAGGCAGTCTGGAGTTGACATCCGGCCTGAGATACTTACAGTGGATGAAATGGTGGAAAGCCTATGTCAATTAAGATGAAGAATGTAAGCTACATATATGGGAAGGGTACCCCTTTCGAGACGATAGCCCTGGATAATATAGACCTTGAGATAAATGACGGAGAGTTTATAGGTTTGATCGGGCATACAGGTTCTGGAAAATCCACGTTGATACAGCATATGAACGGCCTCTTAAAACCTACCAGTGGTAAAATATTTGTGGATGGCACTGATATAACAGAGCATGGTGTAAACCTGAAAGAGATCAGACGCAAGGTAGGTCTTGTTTTTCAATACCCCGAGCATCAATTGTTTGAGGAGACTGTATTTAAAGATGTGGCTTTTGGTCCAATGAACCAGGGAGTGGGTGCTGAAGAGATTGAAGAAAGGGTAAAGTGGGCGCTTACGGAGGTTGGTCTTGATTATGATTCAATAAAAGACGTGTCACCCTTTGAACTTTCAGGTGGAGAGAGAAGACGTGTGGCTATTGCAGGTGTGCTGTCTATGCATCCCGAGGTTTTAATTCTTGATGAACCTACGTCAGGACTTGATCCACGTGGCAGAGACGATATTTTGGAGAAAATAAAGTCTTTAAACAGTGAAAATGGTATCACAGTAGTATTGGTCTCCCACAGCATGGAGGATGTTGCAAGGTTATCAGACAGGCTGATTGTGATGAACAGGGGTAAAATAATATTGACGGGTAGGCCAAGAGAGGTTTTTAAGGAGTCAAAGCTTCTAATGTCTGTTGGACTTGGTGTACCGCAGATGACACTGTTGTTTGAAAGGTTGAGGGAAAGAGGCTGGGATGTGCGTGACGATGTGTTGACTGTGGAAGAGGCAAGGGATGACATATTAAAGAAGGTGGGTTTGGATGCTTAGAGATATTACGATTGGACAGTATGTGCCTGGAGAGTCTGTCATACATCGTCTTGATCCGCGAACAAAAATTTTATTGACACTTATTTTTATAATTTCCCTTTTTATTATTACAAGGTTTTCAGGTTATATAATAGCAGCAGCATTTCTATTTACTGTAATTTATCTTTCGCGTATACCTGCAAGGTATATCATAAAAGGCCTAAGGGGTATAATTATAATTCTTCTCATAACGGTTTTAATTAATATGTTTATGACACCAGGAAGGGTGTTATGGTCATTTCTGTTTTTGAAGGTTACTTACGAAGGACTTACTCAGGCTGCTTTTATGGGATTGCGGCTTGTCTTTTTAATCGTTGGTACTTCAATTTTGACCCTTACCACGCCGCCTATTATAATGACTGATGGGATCGAGTATTTGCTAAAACCCTTAAGACCAATTGGTGTACCTGCCCATGAGTTGGCGATGATGATGACAATAGCCTTGAGATTTATACCAACATTGATGGAGGAGACAGATAAGATTATGAAGGCTCAGATGGCAAGAGGGGCAGATTTTGAGAGTGGCAATGTGCTGAACAGGGCAAGGAATATGGTGCCTCTTCTTGTGCCGCTATTTATAAATGCATTTAGAAGGGCGGATGAACTGGCGATAGCTATGGAGGCAAGGTGTTACAGGGGTGGAGAGGGAAGGACAAGACTTCATGAACTTATATATAACAGGAATGACTATCTGGCTTATGTTTTTGCAACCGTGATGGTAGGTTTGTTTATATGGAACAGATATTGGGTATGGTAGGTATGAGGAATGTAAAAATTAAAGTGAGGTATAAGGGTACGAATTATTGTGGTTGGCAATCTCAGAAGAATGGTGTTGCTATTCAGGATGTGTTAAAGGCTGCTATCGACAAGATCACAGGCGAAGATGTTAAACTGATTGGAGCAGGCAGGACAGATGCTGGTGTTCATGCTATGGCCCAGGTGGCAAATTTTGTAACTGGCTCATCTATACCTGCTGAGAGGTTTCCCCATGCATTGAATGCCGTCCTGCCTGACGACATATCGGTATTTCATGCTGAAGAGGTGGATATGAATTTTAATGCCAGGTATGACGCTATCGGAAAACACTACAGGTATTATATATGGAATTCTAGATTCAGGCCTGGCCTTTTTGAGGAATATTGTTACTGGTGTCCATATCAGTTAAATATGGAATTGATGCATACAGCATCAAAACTTTTTGTTGGCACCCATAATTTTAAAAACTATATGTCTACTGGTGGCAGTGCAAAGACCACTATAAGGAATCTGTGGAGTGTGGAGGTAGGCAGAGAAAGTGATATCATTTATATTGATATAAAAGGGAACGGGTTTTTATATAATATGGTGAGAAGGATCGCAGGTTGTCTTGTAGAGGTAGGAAGAAGAAAAAAGACAGTCCAAGAAGTAAAAGACATGGTTGAAGGGAAAAACACGCCTGCAAGCTATCTGACACTCCCTTCGAAGGGGCTGTTTCTTATGGAGGTTTACTATTGACAGGATAAAGAAACTTTATTATACTTGAAATAGTGTCTTGGAAGCCCCGCTAATTCTGGATACTAAACACACATTCAGGAGGGAAAAAAATGCAGAACACATACATGGCGAAGCCGCAGTCAGTCGAGAGAAACTGGTACGTAATTGATGCAACGGGCAAACCTCTTGGAAGGCTGGCAAGCGAAGTGGCAAAGATTTTGACAGGCAAGACCAAGCCGATATACACTCCCCATGTAGACACAGGGGATTATTGCATAATAATCAATGCGGAAAAGGTCGTCCTTACAGGTAAAAAGTTAAATCAGAAGCTTTACAGGCATTATTCTGGTTATCCTGGGGGATTGAAGGAGACACCATACAGGGTGTTAATGGAGAAGAAACCCGAGTTTGTAATATATGAAGCAGTGAAGGGTATGCTGCCAAAGAACAAGCTCGGCAGACAGATGATAAAAAAATTAAAGGTTTACAAGGGCTCAGAACATAAGCATGAAGCTCAGAAGCCACAACCTTTAGAGCTACACATATAAGAGGAGGTATATGAATGGCAGCTTTTTACTATGGTACTGGGAGAAGGAAAAATGCTGTAGCCAAGGTTAGACTTTACCCGGGGACCGGCTCCATTACTGTAAATGGACGTAATGTGGATGACTATTTTCGTCTTGAGACATTGAAACAGATAATCAGGCAACCGTTAGAGCTTACCAATTCATTAAACAGATTTGACATAGTGGTCGATGTACTGGGAGGCGGTATATCTGGCCAGGCTGGTGCTATCAGACACGGCATTGCCAGGGCACTTGTTGAGGCTGAACCCGGTTTAAGGCCTGTCATTAAGAAGGCAGGGTTTCTAACAAGAGATCCAAGGATGAAAGAAAGACGCAAATATGGCTTAAAAAAAGCAAGGAAGGCACCACAGTTTTCAAAGAGATAATTACTGGTGGAGGGACGAGCGAAGGCTCGTCCCTTTTTCACATATATGTGCCGCTACAATGGATTTTTAGATATGGTACAAACTCCTAAAATCAGAACCAGGGTATGAATTTTATAATTCATAAGTATACAGAGTGAATTAATTCATTATCATTGTCAAGAAAATATTTAATAATATTCTCAAAAGTTATGAAGGAATCTTTAGTTATCTATAGAAATATATATTACAAAAGTGGATGGTCCAGTTAAGGGAGTGCTATAAATGGGGTCGTCTCCTATAAAAAATATCAGGCTTTACGAAGTTTTAGTCGATAGAATTAAAGGTCTAATAAAATCAGAAAAATTAAGACCAGGAGATAAGCTACCATCAGAGAGAGAAATGATGGATATGTTTGGCGTAAGCAGAAGTGTAATAAGGGAAGCATTTCGCGTATTAGAATCCAGGGGTATAGTAGACAGCAGACCAGGGGGCGGCAGATACCTTATGTCAGAGATTGATAGGCCCGCTGGTTTGATGCCTCTATATAATATGGAATACGGTACAATAGCTGACCTTCTGGAAGCTCGTGAAATTGTTGAGGCAGATGTGGTAAAATTAGCCTGTGTAAGGGCAGAAAGAAAAGACATAAACAGACTGAGGAGTATTGTAAATGATCTGATATACAGAGATAATTTAAAGTTAAAGGAATATAGGGAAAAGGATATGGACCTTGAGTTCCATATTGCCCTTGCTGGTGCAACACACAACTTTATGCTGAAGGAAATTTTAAATATACAGATGCAGTTTGCCAGGAATTTAAACATAAAGGGCTATATAAATGATAAAGAATGGCTTGTACTTTGTGAAGATCATATAGATATTTTAAGGGCTGTAGAGGATAAAAATATAGATAAGGCTCATGCCCTTATAAAAAGACACATTGAGTCGCTAAAAAAAACAATACTTTCGGAAGATGTTAGCTCAAGACATAGAAAGGGGTGATGCACAGGGCAGTACAAATGTCGAAAGAGATTTAAGCATTTATTTTAGAAAAAAAGGGGGAAAATTTATGGAGAAAAAGGATACCTTTGCAACCCGCTTTGGCTTTATTGCTGCAGCAATGGGCCAGGCCATTGGTACGGGGAACATATGGAGATTTCCCAGAGTTGCAACAGCCAATGGTGGAGGACCATTTATGGTGGCGTACATCGTGGCACTGCTGGTATGGTCTGTACCGCTTCTTATTGCTGAGGTGGTTATAGGCAGGCGTACCAGAGAAGGTACAGTAGGTGCTTTTAGAGATTTCATGGGTGAAAAGTACACGTGGATGGGCGGCTGGATGGTATTTGTATGCCTTGCTTTAGGAGCATATTATTCTGTTACCATGGGTTGGACTCTTAAATATTTCACCTTGGGTCTTTCAGGGGCGTTAAAACCAGGGGTAAATACTGAACTGCTGTGGAACAACTTTGTAGCGTCACCATGGCAGGGCATTTTATTTCATACCATATCTGTAGCCCTTGCTGCATATGTGGTATTCAGAGGTGTTAACAAAGGTATAGAGGCAGCATCTAAGTTTATGATACCCACACTCTTTGTGCTTTTAATAGTTGGAATGATTCGTGCGTTGACACTTCCAGGCGCAGTGGGCGGCCTTAATTATCTCTTTAATCCTGATTTCAGTCAGCTTTTAAACGGTAAGGTATGGCTGGAGGCATTTACGCAGTCGGCATGGTCAACCGGTGCTGGATGGGGATTCATGATAACCTATGCTGTGTACACCCGTGAGAGAGAGGATGTTGCATGTAACGGTTTTATTACAGGTTTTGCAGATACATCGGCTGCACTGATTGCATCAATGACGGTAATACCCACTATATTTGCACTGGCGCCCGAAAATTTAAATGAGGCTATTGGCGCAGGAAATACAGGTCTTACCTTTATATGGCTTGCAAGACTATTTCCCAAAATGCCTGGTGGTTCAATAATAGCCACCATCTTTTTCCTGGCGATGGGATTTGCGGCACTTACATCACTATATGCGATGTATGAGGTTGGCATAAGAAACTTCATGGATGCAGGTTGGAGCAGGAATAAGGCAGCGGCGTTTGTGGTAACCTTATGTTTCCTTGGTGGACTTTCATCCGCCATAAATATAAAGTTTTTAAACAACCAGGACCAGGTATGGGGTGTCGGGTTATTGGTAAGTGGCCTCTTTGTTTCACTGGCAATGATGAGATATGGTCTTGAAAAAGCAAGGCTGGAGGACATCAATCCTGTGTCTGACATAAAAATAGGGAAATGGTGGAACTATTGTATAATGCTTTTCCCTCTTATGTTTGCAATCATCTGCGGATGGTGGATATATCAGGAATTCGTCTTGTATCCGGATACATGGTGGAATCCATTGGAGACATACAGCCCTGCTACTATGTTTTTGCAGTGGGCATTGGTTATAATAGTATTTGTGCTGTTTAACAATACACTGGCAAAGGCAATAAAAGCAAAGAACCCTGAATTCCTGCAGAAGGAGGGGAAATAAATGAGCACGGGAAGTTTGATTACAATGATTATAATACTTGGGCTGACTTTTGGAGGGATGATTTATTTCCTCAATATAGCATTTACCAGTGAGGATAAAAAAGGGGATTAAAAATATGGCGGGCCATTACTGGCCCGCACTGTAAATCAATTAAACTGGTCTGCTGAGTATACTTGGTTTACTTGGTCGGGGAGTGAGTATATGTATATTAAGCCAGTGAAGAGTACCAAACTCTATGAAGTGGTCATTGACTACATAATGGAAATGATAAACAATGGCGAGATTAAGCCAGGAGAAAAACTATATACCGAAAATGAATTTATGAAGATGTTTAAGGTAAGCAAGAGTGTATTGCGGGAGGCCTTCAGGGTATTAGAGAACAGGGGGATAATTGAAACCCGCCCTGGTGATGGAAGATATATGCGCTTGTTAACTGTAGGGGTAGAGAGAGATAGGGACTACTATCAAAAATATAAAGAATCTGCCATTATTGATATATATGAATGCAGACAAATAATTGAAGTGAATATTGTAAGATTAGCGGCTATGAGGGCCACATCAGATGATATTGATGCGCTGGATAAAATAAACCGTGAAATGAAATTAATGATATCCGACACCAGAGAAACTGACCTGGATATGGAGTTTCATCTGGCGATCTCCAAGGCTGCACACAACATCATACTTTTTGAGTCGATGCAAAACATTATTAACACATTGAAAGATATAAATGAAAAATATATTTTGCCACATCAGGAATGCAGGACATTGTGTGCTGAACATCAGGACATTTTTGAGGCAATTGCATCAAGAGATGAAAACAGGGCCGTGTATGCAATGCGCAACCATCTTATGCATTTTAGAGATATGATAGGCGAAACGCTAACATAAACCATTTTTGATAATAGGAGGTAATTGATTTGAGGATAGAGAGTCATCCAATTTTAGAGTTCAAAAGAGGCCATGCATTAAAGTTTATATTTGATGGTCAGGAAATGATTGGATATGAGGGTGAGACCATCGCAGCAGCACTGCACGCCAATGGGGTAAAGGTGCTTTCACACAGCATTAAAGAGGGGCGTCCGAGAGGCTTTTACTGTGCTATTGGCAACTGTTCCTCGTGTCTTATGAAGGTAAACGGGACACCTAACGTAAGGGTGTGCATAGAACCTTTAAGGGATGGTATGATAGTCGAGACACAGCATGGCAAGGGGGTTATAAAATGATTAATACGGATGTTGCTGTTATAGGGGGAGGGCCTGCTGGACTTTCAGCTGCCATAGCAGCAGCTGATATGGGAGCCCACGTAACTATCATAGACAGGAATCACGAACTTGGGGGTCAGCTTTTAAAGCAGACCCATATGTTTTTTGGCTCTCGAGAGGAATATGCGTCTACCAGGGGCTTTGACATTGCAAATATATTAAAAGAAGAACTTAAAGAAAGAAGTGTAGAGGTGCTTTTAAACACTACTGCAGTTGGATATTACAAAGATGACGGTGTCTGGGCTCTGGAAGAAGGTGAGGATAAGTTTGTAAAACTGAAGGCTAAAAAGACCATTGTTGCTACAGGGGCAATGGAAAGGCATCTATTGTTTCCAAATAATGACTTACCGGGGATATATGGTGCCGGTGCCGTGCAGACTTTGATGAATCAATATGGTGTGATGCCCGGCAAAAAGGTCTTGATGGTTGGGGCTGGAAATATCGGACTTATTGTCAGTTATCAGCTTTTACAGGCAGGTGTTGAGGTTTCTGCAATAATTGACGCCGCACCTGCAATAGGTGGTTATCTTGTCCATGCGTCAAAGGTAAGGAGACAGGGGGTGCCGATACTAACATCCTATACAGTGAAGAGGGCTTACGGAAATGAAGTGCTTGAAGGAGCGACAATAGTTAAAGTAGATGAAGGGTTTAGACAAATACCGGGTACTGAGATAGATATGGATATTGACACTATGTGCATAGCGGTTGGCCTAAACCCGTTGGTAGAATTGCTATGGCAGGCGGGCTGCAAAATGAGGTACATACCTCAACTCGGTGGGCATGTCCCGGTCAAGGATGAAGATTATGAGACAACTGTAAAGGGGATATACGTAGCCGGCGATGCAGCAGAGATAGAGGAGGCTACATCGGCAATGGTAGAGGGAAGGTTAGCCGGTCTTAATGCTGCTCATGCTATAGGGTTTGATAACGGAAATTACGCCAGAGAAAAGGACAATGCCTTGAAGAGATTGAACGCCCTCAGGTCAGGCCCGGTTGGAGCAAAAATTAGAAATGGTTTATTAAAACTTGCTGAGGAGGCCGTTTGATATGGTGTCACAAAGACTTTTGAGGGAAGGAGTAGCAGATGAGACCGATTTAAAAGAGATTATCCCACCTGACTACGCATTAGATAAGGGGCCTGTGGCTGTAGCAGAGTGCTTTCAGGAGATTCCATGTAATCCATGTTCAACTTATTGCAGGAGAGGGGCTATAGTACTTGAAAACATCAATGACAGACCGATAATTGACTATGATAGATGCAATGGTTGCACCCTTTGTGTAAGCAAATGCCCGGGCCTTGCCATTTTTGTGATAAACAAAAATTTTTCAGAAGATGAGGCTACTGTAACGCTTCCATATGAGTTTTTGCCGCTGCCCAAAAAGGGCGACGTGGTTATAACCCTTGACAGATACGGCAGTCCAGTGGGGAAAGGCAAGGTGGTCAGGGTCCAGAACACCAGATATAACGATAAGACCCCTCTCATAACTGTGACAGTACCTAAGGATATGATAATGAATGTAAGGAATATAAAGGTGGAGGCGTAAATTATGGAGGGAAAGACCATAGTATGCAGATGTGAGGATATAACCCTGGAAGAGATAGAAGAACTCATCGACCTTGGTTATGACGATCTGGAGGAAATAAAGAGGCTTACCAGATGTTCTATGGGGCCATGTCAGGGCAGGACCTGCAGGAATCTCTTGGCTCAAGTAGTAGCATCTAAGACAGGTAAGAGCATAGATGAGCTCCATATACCGACATACAGGCCGCCGGCTAAGAACATAAAGATGACTGCCCTTGCTGGGGGTGATGAGGATGAAGAATAGTGCTGAGATAGTTATTATAGGAGGTGGGATATCAGGCCTGGCCACGGCATACAATTTAGCTGCCAGAGGCATGAAGGACATAATTGTGGTGGAAAGAGGATATATAGCCAGCGGTTCTACTGGACGATGCGGAGCGGGGATAAGACAGCAATGGGGAACGGAGATGAACTGCCGACTCTCCAAGGCAAGCTGTGAGATACTGGAGAACTTAGAGGAAATTTTAGACTATAAAAGAAGTATAGAATTCAAACAGGGTGGATACCTGCTTTTTGCGACGACTGAAAAGGAGGTAGAACAGTTTAAAAAGAATGTTGCATTGCAAAACAGCCTTGGTATAAACTCTAAAATACTTTCTATTGAAGAAGCGCTGGAGATTGTGCCCGATATGAATACTGAGGGAGTAATGTCGTTCGCATTTCATCAAAAGGATGGTCATGCCAACCCATTTCAAACCACTTTTGCATATGCAGAGGCAGCAAAGAGACTTGGTGTTGAAATATATACCTATACAACAGTGAGGGGTATAGAGGTAAAAAATGATAGAATAGAATCAGTTATCACAGATAAGGGTGAAATCAAAACCCATAGGGTGTTAAACGCCGCAGGTGGCTTTGCTAAGGATATAGGGCGAATGGTAGGGGTGGAGCTTCCATTAAAGCCCGAAAGGCATGAAATTCTGGTGACGGAACCAGTGGAGACAATCCTGGGCCCAATGCTTATGTCCTTTTCATGGAATTTCTATATACAGCAGGAACCCAACGGGACATTCATAATGGGCTATGGCGAACAGGATAACCCTGAAAGTCAGGGCGTGAACTCATCATGGCACTTTGCTCAGGAAATGGCCAGAAAAGCTATCCGCATATACCCACCGCTTTCAAAGGTAAGGGTAGTCAGGCAGTGGGCAGGCCTATATACGATGACGCCTGACTCTCAGCCCATATACGGCAGTGTCCCGGGCTTGGATGGATTTTATATAGCGGCGGGTTTCAGTGGCCATGGCTTTATGTTTGGACCAATAACAGGTGTACTGATGGCGGAATATATACTGGGCGAAGAGCCTGAAATACCTATAGACATGCTGGATGCAGGAAGGTTTGAAAGGGGAGAGCTTATCTATGAGCCCTCTGTTGTATAAGCTTGAGAAGATTACGGAAATAGATTATATAAATGGTGCTGTGGTAAGGGAGGGGGGCAAAACTCGGCATACCAACACCTGTAAATGAAGTCCTGTAAATCTGGTTAAAGCCATTGAGGAAGGATATTGAAACGTCTAACGGTTATAAGGGAAAAATTTATAGATATAACCTTATAGCCATTTTTTTCGTTTAAAATATATAATCTGTATAATAGTGATAATAGCCATAACGGCGAGAGTAATAAAATAACCGTACCTCCACCTCAGTTCTGGCATATTGTTAAAATTCATCCCATATATTCCACTTATCACCGTAAGAGGCATAAGAAGTGTGGCTACTATAGTCAAAAACCGCATCTGTTCGTTAGCTTTAAGATCCATTATGGACACGTAGGATTCAATGACATTATTAGCGGACTCCAGCACAAATCGCAGCCTTTCAGAAGCATCCCTGTATTTTTCATTTAATACCATCGATAGAGAATCTTTACTCTCTGCAAGCATATCAATTTCATTCAGGTCGTCGACCACATACTTGCTCAGGTTTACTATATGAGCATATCTGTATACCATATTTTTAAAGTTTAATAAGTTGCGCAGATATGATATAGAATATACATCGTAGATTTTACTTTCCAGCTTTTCAAGTTCAGACATAAACCAGTCGCTGAGGCTGTAGTAATTCTCACAACATTCTTCCAATATGTAGAACAATAGCTTGTTCACATTCAATTTTCCTATCTTTTTGTTTTTTATATCGTGTTCTATGCCTTTAAAAAACTCAGGTTTTTCCTTATACAGGGTTACAATATAACCGTCTTCTCTATAGATATAGTAAATGTATTCTACTAAATAACCTGAATGATGTCGTGTAAAATAAGGCATTACAAAAAAATAATCGTCATTTATTCTATGTAACTTAATCTTTGGTCGGTCAGCATTTATCAGTTCTACTATTTTTTCTGTTAAATTAATCTTTTCATCGAGCTTTTTTGACAAAAACTCCTCAACACTGGACATTACCCATAGCACATCTACTGTATCCAATGTTTTATCAATATAGTCTTGATAAATAAGATCTTTAGTGATATATTGCATTTAGCCACACCTCTTTTTTATTATACCACACCATGGGCAGAACACAGTATATCATAATATGGCAAACTTAATTTTTACATTAAAAAGCGAGGAGGGAAATAGCAGTGGAGAAGAAAACTTTTAAAGAAGACCCGAGATATAGACAGACCAATAAAGAGACACTCTCTATGGTAATCCTGCTCATTGCAAACATCATATGGTGGTATGTGTTTGCATATGGTTTAGGGTCCAGACCCCCGGAAGAATATACCTATATAATGGGTTTTCCGGCATGGTTTTTTTGGAGCTGCATAGTGAGCTTTGTGCTTTTCAGTATACTTGTCTGGATAGTGGTCTCAGTGGTTTTCAAAGACATACCCTTAGATTCTTTTGAAGATGAGAAGAAGGGGGGAAAGGGGAAATGAACCTTAGCAGCTCCTATCTGATCCAGCTCTGGATACCATTGGGTTTGTATCTTTTAATCATGCTCTATATCGGTTTTTACAGCAATAGAGTGGTAAGCACTGTAAGCAAAAGGAACTTTTTGGGAGAATATTTCCTGGGCAATAGGAACTTTGGTGGATATGTCCTGGCCATGACTCTGGTTGCAACGTATGTCAGTGCATCCAGTTTTTTAGGTGGGCCAGGCACTGCCTACAGTCAAGGATTGGGTTGGGTCCTTCTTGCAATGACACAACTTCCAACAGCATATATTACCCTCGGTATACTTGGCAAAAGGTTTGCCATTGTATCAAGGAAAGTAAATGCAGTAACAATTATTGATGTAATACGTGAGAGGTATGATAACAATCCACTGGTGGTCTGGATTGCCTCGATGGGGGCAATTATATTTTTAATAGTTGCAGTTGTTGGGCAGTTTGTAGGAGGAGCAAAATTATTTCAGACCATTACAGGCCTACCGTATATATGGGGACTCATACTGTTTGGCAGCATTGTTCTGATTTATACAACAGTTGGTGGGTTCAGGGCAGTGGTCCTGACTGACGCTGTACAGGGGACAATTATGGTCTTTGGTACGGTAGTTATATTAATTGCCACTATAATGGCAGGTGGGGGCATTTCAAATATAATGCACACCTTAAAGACTATTAACCCGGACCTCTTGACACCATATGGAGTTGATAACTTTATCGCTGTGCCGTGGATTTCATCTTACTGGGTGCTTGTCTGCATAGGGATACTCGGGCTCCCACAGAATGCTATAAGGGCCATGGCATATAAAGATTCTAAGTCCATGCATAGAGCAATTATAATTGGTACCGTAGTATCGGGTGTATTAATGCTTGGCCTTCATCTAACCGGCGTGATGGCAAGGGCGATTGTCACTGAGATACCACAAGGGCTTACCACGGACAATGTTATGCCATTACTTGCCATGAGGTTATTTCCTGCTTGGTTTGCTGGCATATTTTTGGCTGCCCCGTTGGCAGCTATAATGTCTACTGTGGACTCACAGCTTATACTTATATCCAGCACTATAGTTAAAGACCTTTATCTAAATTATATAAATCCTAAAGTAAATGATGACCAGAGAAAACTTACCAGTACCAGCATGATAATAACTGCTCTACTGGGGCTTATTGCAATTTTGGCATCTATAAAGCCACCATCACTTATCATATGGATAAACCTGTATGCTTTTGGTGGCCTTGAGGCTACATTTTTCTGGATGCTTATACTTGGTCTTTACTGGAAAAGAGCTAATGCAGCTGGTGCTATAGCATCTATGATTACTGGCATAGTGAGTTTTATCGTTATTAGCAGGGTATGGCCGAGGCCATTTGGCACACATCCAATAGTTTTAACCTTGATTTTAGGCCTAATAGCTTTTTTAATTGCTACCTATGCTACAAAACCGCCAAAAGAGGAAACTATAGAGAAGTTTTGGGGTGTGTAAAATGGATTGTATGAAAGTCCATTAGTGAGGGTGAGTTAATATCTTTTGAGGGGTAAACTGGTCTAAATTGAATTTCGTATGTATACTGGATTGATTGCATCTGCGGGTATGGCGGTTGAAGTCATAAAAGACTGCTGTATTGATATCCCTGGCCAAATTATCACCTGTATACAGGATATCTTCCATGGGGTGGTTTTGAATTGTAGTGTGACATAAGGCTTATCTTAAAATTGTATCACATAGAGCAACGTTAAATCAAAAGGTTGGGACTACACAATGTCTTTGATATCAAAGTACAGTCCCAACCATTGTTGTATTTTCAGCTAATAGGAATTATCAACTCAATATTGTAGATGAGGGTAGACCTGTTGCGATTGATATACATACACACCGTACCTGGCAAATTTGCATGATTTTAAGCATGTTCTCTTTCTGAGACGGCTTTCTTTATCGCATCAACAGCTTGCTGTGTATTCATGTTTCTTATCTCCACGCCTATATGTTTGTCTCTTGCAAATCCCGCATCTTCGAAGGCGTCTCTGTACATCTTTCTCTGCATTGTGGGGTCGCAACCGGCGACGTATAATTCATCGATTTCACACCCTCGCAGCATATCCCTTAAATATTTATCGCCATCGTCAGCACATAGTTGCGGGTGAAGACCTACCCACTCAAATATATTTTCCCTTCTCAGTGAATTTAATACTTCAAACACATTCATCTCCTGAAACGACGGACATGTGCCCTGACAGACACATAACAACAGTCCTTTTTTACTCATGGCTTTACCTCCTATTTCCAAAATATGTTATTGCCTCACTGGGGCAAATTTTTGAACATCCTTTACAAAACTCTACACAGTTGTCGGGATTAACCACTTTAGGATATCCCTCATCGTCAATGGTATAGACATCGTGTGGACAAAAGTTAACACATTCATGATCCTGAATGCACTTATCCTTACTTATGATTGGATACCAGTTCTTTGCCAATAAGTTCACCCCCCTTCACTGGAAATAAAGATTATTCATTGAACGCTAATTAATCAAATGAATTCAATACATCGGCTATTCTGCCGTTTGCCCCTTCTATAACACTAATATTATTTTTACTTAACTTTTCTTTTACAGCGGGATCATCAATTTTAAATAGGACTAGTTTATCAATTTTTAAAGATTGAATAAATTTAATAAATTCATTGTCGTCAATATTTTGATGTCCATAGAAGATATTTTCGATATTTTGCACTTTTTTTAGCTCCTTATCTTCTATATCAGCAACAGTAAAGTATTCTGATCCGGATATGCTTGTACCCACCTCACTGTTTAAACCCAGATGATTTTTTGAAGCGAAAGCTATTTTCACTTTTTTCACCTCCATAAACGAATATTCGAATAAACGAATATACTTGATAAAAAATAACACGGATTAAACATACTTGAATAGGTCTTTTTTAACAAGCTCTATTATAGTAACAATTGATTTATCGATAAGAGTATAAAAAATTTTATTTCCATCTCTTGAATCCTCTACTATGTTATTATTTCTTAATACCGTTAAATGTCTTGAGATGTGCGATTGATCTAAATTGAGTTCGGCCATCATCTCACATACACACATATCTCTTTTGCTCAATAGCTCTATTATTTTTATCCTGGTAGGGTGGGATAAGGCTTTAAAGTATTCGGCCGAACTTTCATACACATCAAAATTATTGTGAATCATATGACCATCCTTTCATACTTAGTATATTCGTTTATTCGAATATTGTCAAGGGTAATCTTAAAGAATTGGTTAAAAAGGGCATTACGGATGGCTCATAAGGTTATCGGCAGGTATTGGATAACATGATGATATAGTTGAGCACTTAGTGCAGAGATGGATATCATTAGACGGAGTAGAGGCGAAAGGGAAAGAAATATAAAGATATTAGAAACTATGTAGAGATAAACCCGTGTAAATGGATTTTTATATTTTTGACTAAAATAGAATTCTCGTATATACTTATTATGTCAAACGGCCCGGTAGTTCAGCTGGTTTAGAACGCTAGCCTGTCACGCTAGAGGTCGAGGGTTCGAACCCCTTCCGGGTCGCCATATTATCTGCCCAGATAGCTCAGTTGGTAGAGCAGGGGACTGAAAATCCCCGTGTCGGTGGTTCGATTCCACCTTTGGGCACCATATATGCGGATGTAGCTCAGTTGGTAGAGCATCGCCTTGCCATGGCGAGTGTCGCGAGTTCGAGTCTCGTCATCCGCTCCATTTTTTTATGGCGACGTACCCAAGTGGCTAAGGGAGAGGTCTGCAAAACCTTTATGCCCCGGTTCGAATCCGGGCGTCGCCTCCATACATAAGAAAAAGTTAAAGGGTGATTTTTATCACCCTTTTTGTATATTATTTGTAATTCATATGCTCATTAGATTTTTTGACATGGATTGAATAAAAAAAGTAAAATATATATAATAGATATTAGATACAAAATGCAGCATAAAACATATACAACATAAGTATAATATATTGAAGTATTATTTGGGTGGGGCGACGATTGATAAATGGAAGAGAAAAAGAAAAAGATATTGGTAGCCGATGACTCCGTGCTGGCGAACAAAATAACAACAGATATCTTAAAAAAAGCCGGTTATGATGTTGTGAACGCCTTTGATGGGGAGGAGACATTAGAACTGATACAGAAGGAGCGACCTGACCTGCTGCTTACAGATATTGTTATGCCGAAGCTGTCTGGATTGGACGTGTGCAAGATAATCAGAGATGACCCGGTATACAACCTGATGCCTATTATCATACTTACCATGCAGGGGCAAGAAGAGGATAAGCTGCGAGGACTGGAGCTTGGCGCTGATGATTACATAGTAAAGCCATTTAATGAAAAAGAGCTTCTAATCAGGGTAAGAAATCTGTTCAAAAGAATTGACAGAAACAGACTTGCCAACCCTCTTACAGGTCTTCATGGTAACCTTGACATAACCATGGAGATGACAAGGCGGCTTGAGGCAGGTGAGAAGTTTGCTGTCCTTTACATAGACCTGGATAATTTTAAAGCATTCAATGACTATTATGGTTTTTCACGCGGCGACAGGGGAATAAAACTGCTGGCAGACATCATAGTAGAGGCCGACCATAAAGTGGGGGATACCAGGGACTTTATAGGCCATATTGGTGGCGACGATTTTGTTGTTATTACTACTACCGACAAAATGGAGCTACTGAGTCAGGAGATAATTAAAGCGTTTGATAGTTCAATCAAACTGCTTTACAATGAGGAGGATATTAAAAGAGGGTATATAATAACTAAAGATAGGCGCGGCCATGAAATGAAATACCCAATTATGACTGTTTCAATAGGGATAGTTGTAAATGAAGACCACAGGTTTAAGAGCCCTTTGGAAATAGGTGAAGTTGCAGCAGAGCTAAAGGCTGTAGCTAAGAATATGGCATTTAAGAGTAGTTATTTCATTGATAGAAGAAGGAGATGAAACTCCTTCTTTTTGAGGCGATAACATGGAAAAAAATTACAAATACTTTCTTGTGGATTATAGGGCAAAAAAACAGATTAAAGCATTAAGAAATATGGGAAATAATGTAATACCAGTGTATAGTCATCCACATTTACAGTCTCCTGTGTCAGCTCACCCTGACATGTTGATATATTCAATATATAATCACGTAATATATGCACCGGGTACATCATATACTACATTAAGGGCTATTCGTTCACTTGGATTTAACTTAATAAAGGGCGCCACAACCTTGACATGCAATTATCCTGGAGATATAGCATATAATATAGCAAGAATTGGAAATAAAATTTTTCATAACCTTAAACACACAGACAATGTCCTTAGAGATATACTAGAAAAATATGGTTTCACCTTTGTGCATGTAAATCAGGGCTATACAAAATGCAATGTCTGTATCCTGAATGACTATGCTGTCATAACAGAGGATAAAGGTATCGCAAGTGTATTGGAAAGAGAAGGTATAGATACATTGTTGTTACCACCTGGCAATGTCAGATTGCCGGGATACAGTTATGGGTTTATTGGTGGAGCCAGTGGTGCTTTAAACGATGATATTCTTGTTTTCACAGGCAGGATACGGGATAAGGCTGTTTCTAAAAGAATTGAAGGGTTTGCAGAAAAGCATAATAAAATAATAAAATATTTATCTGACAATGAAATAATAGACATAGGTTCAATTATTTCTCTAAATCAGGAATCATTATGACAGCATAAAGAATATGAGGATACACATACTACAGGAGAAAGGAAGTGAATTTAAGTGGCTTATTTCTCCGTGATACTCAACGATAATAGAGACGAGTTTTTAAGGCAACTGTGTAAAGGCCTGGCCAGGATTAAAGACGGCGAATTTTTTAAGATAAAAAAGCAGATCGTTGATAAAAAGACATGTATTTATTCACTGGAATGCATAGATGGATATATACCGACGAGGGACTCTTATAATGCTGCTATGGGGCTGATAGCCAGTACTTTAAGTGCCTATATTGTTGATGTCCATGAAAAAACCATATTAAAAAAAGTAATAGATAGATACTATTATTATTTTAACAAAGAAGAAAAGGAAATTATCTATGCCAATGCAATTTCTTTTTCTGACGAATATAACAGGGAACTTAGAGAATATAAAATAGAGGGGTTGAGAAAAAGTATAAACGATTTCTTGTGTGAAATGCATGAGATAAATCTTGAAGGCTTTATATCATTCAGAGGCCAGAATTATTTAAAGTGCCTGCGTGAGATCGCTGATAGGGCAGTAGACGAATATCTTATGGAAAGGGAATATAACGATTTTATAAAATTATTAAAGTATTTTGTTGACCTGCAAAGCCCTAAACTGGATACAATAAATATAATAATAAAGGATGACACGTATCAACTTCTTGATGGGGACATGAATGAACTGGATAACCATTTTATTGAATCGGCGATACAGGACAGTATAGAGGCAGAAATGAACAGGGATGATATATTAATAAGCTTTTTACTTACAATGGCGCCAGTAAAAATTTATATACACTCAGTTGAAAAAGCGGTAAACAAAGAGATAATAGAGACCATTATAAATGTGTTTGGAGGCAGGGTTTCCATTTGTGGTGGGTGCAACTTATGCAATGATATAAGGAGCATGATAAAAAAGTAGTAGAGGATAGCAAAAGGCAGCTATCCTTTTGTTTATTTGATAAAAAGATATCAAAAAAATTTTTGAAGGGCAGGGAGGATTTTTTGATTTTATGTAGAATACATATATTACAAAAATAAAACTCAATTTTATATTATGAAACAGGTGCTATCTATGAATGACTCATATAATGTTCAGGTCTTAGAGCGTACAATAAAGATACTGGAGATAATGGCTAAATACCCTTATGGCATTGCGCTAACTGACCTCTCGAAGGAGGTAGGGCTTAATAAAAGCACTGTCTTTCGAATTCTTGCAACATTCCAGTATTATGGATATATCATGCAGGACAGCGATGGTAAGTATAAGCTGGGTTATAAGTTCATGGAACTATCCAGTGCTGTGATGGAAAGACTTGATATCAGGAAAATCGCCCACCCATACCTTGATGAATTATCAAAAATCACTGGTGAGGTAGTCCATCTGGTTGTACTTGACGGGTATGAGGGTGTCTATATCGATAAGGTAGATAACTCTTTCGGCACGATAAGAATGTATTCGCAGGTAGGAAAACGTGTGTCACTGCACAGCAGTGGAGTAGGGAAGGTTCTTCTTGCCTCTTTAAGTGAGGAAGAAGTTGATAAATTCATTATAGAGAAAGGGTTACCGAAGAAAACTGAAAATACTATTACAGACCCTGTCAAATTGAAGGAAGAGCTGGCCAGGATAAGGAATCAGGGTTATGCAATTGACGATATAGAGAATGAGGAAGGGATAAGGTGTGTGGCAGCACCAATATTAAATTACAATGGAGAAACAGTTGCAGCAGTTAGCATATCTGGTCCTACGATACGTGTTACAAAAGAAAGGATTCCAGAATTAGTACATTTGATAAGGGAGTACACAATAAAGATATCGAGGGAAATGGGCTTTTTGATAAAGGAAAGAGGTGTGTAACATGCTGGATTAAACAATAGATGTATTAGTCTATTTTAAAAGGGGTGGTAAAAATATAAACATAATCTAAAACCATATTTCATATTATGAAACAAAATATAGGGAATTAGGAGGGGTAAAATGAAAAGGTTTTTAGTTATTCTTTTTTTGGCTATTTTGGTTATATCCACTATAACTGGTTGTGGCAGCAGCCAGAATACAGCACCAAATGGTAATGCTCAACAGTCCTCTCAGGAACAGGCAAAACAACTAACAATTAAGTTTGCAACATATTTTCCACCCGATCACCCTCAAAATGTAGCATTAAGGGAAGTATTTAAAAAACAAGTAGAGGAGAAGAGCAACGGTTCTATCAAAGTAGAAATTTATGATAATAATCAATTGGGCGACGAGAAAACATTTACAGAGGGTGTAAGAATGGGCACTATTGAGATGGGACTTCCCGGTCTCATTCAAGGTGAATCATTACCAAAGCTGAATATACTTCAATTTTCATATTTGTTTGATTCTTATGAGCATGCAATTAAAGTGTTGAAGAATGAAGAAATTATGAATAAAGTTACTGAAGGTATGACAGAGATGGGGACAAGACCTCTTGCATATTCTGTTAACGGCTTTAGAGTGGTCTCCAACTCAAAGCACCCAATAAACGCTATAGACGATACTAAAGATATTAAGTTAAGGGTTCCTCAAAATCAGATATTTATAGATTCTTTAAGTGCATTGGGATTTAGTACAGTTACGATGCCAATGACAGAGTTATTTACTGCATTACAACAAAAGACAGTTGATGGCCAGGAAAACCCTGCCGTGACTTTGTATACTTCAGGGTGGTATGAGGTTCAGCCATACTTAGCAATCACAAATCATATCTTTGGACCAAACATTTATGTTATAAATGAAAAATTTTGGCAAAGCCTGACCCCTGAACAACAACAAATTATTTCGGATGCAGCAAAGGCATCCGCAGATTACGAAATTAATTTATTCTTGGAGCAGGAAAAGGATATATTAAAGACTTTGAATGAAAAGGGCATTGAGATTACTTATCCTGATTTAGAGCCTTTTAGAGAGGCTTCCCAACCAGTTTATGAAAAATGGTATAAGCAATATCCTGATATTAAACCTATAGTTGAGGAAATAAAATCCGTAAAATAGGTTTTTTGATGAGCGGCTTAAAGCGCCGCTCATCTTCAAATGCTTTAAGGAGGTGTTATGCATGAAATTATTTGAAAAAAGTTTAAAAGTAATAATTAAGGGCTTAAATTATATTTGTGCATTACTTTTGGGTTTAATGGCTGTAATAGTTTTTATTAATGTTATAGAACGTTTTATCTTGTCTTCGTCAATACCATGGGCTGAAGAAGTAGCTCGCTTTTTACTAATCTGGGTTGTCTTTATAGGTGCAGTTATAAATTTCTATTATGACGAACATCTTGGTCTGGATATCTTAACGGCAAGGCTGCATGGTAATTTAAAAAAATTTATTTCGCTTATTGCATATTTAGTTATAACTTTTATTTTAATATTGGTCATTTATTATGGATATCAGTTTTCCGCATTAAGTCTTGATTGGCCTGCTCCAGCAAGTAAAATTCCTTTTGGATATGTTTACATGATTGCTCCAATTTCATGTATGATAATGTTAATTGTATTAATATACAAATTAATTAAATTGTGGGTTAAAGGGGGTGAATAATAATGGTCATAGCTTCTTTTTTAATATCGCTTTTTGCCTTTTTACTTATTGGTGTTCCTGTCTCCTTTTCTCTTTTATTAACTAGCTTTGTGTTGATGCTGGTATTAGATTTGAATACATTTCAGGTTATACCACAAAACATGATTGTTGGTACTGATAACTATGCTTTAATGGCTATACCATTTTTTATGATGGCAGGCGAGATAATGACTGCAGGTGGATTATCGAAAAGAATAGTTGACTTTGCAAATGAACTTGTAGGATATGTGAGAGGTGGTCTTGGCTATGCAACAGTTATTTCAGGGATGATCTTTGCTGGTGTATCTGGAACTGCAGTAGCTGATACCTCGGCAATTGGTTCTATATTAGCACCAGTTATGTTAAAAGAAGGATATGATAAAGAAAAAAGCACAGCTCTTATTTGTGCTGCTGGATGTATTGGCCCTATAATTCCTCCAAGCTATCCAATGATTCTATATGGCGTTTTGGCTGGCGTCTCAATCGCAAAATTATTTTTGGGCGGTTTCTTGCCAGGAATAATTGCCGGACTGGGTATTATGTCGATTTGGTATTTTATTGTTAGAAAAGAGGGCTATCAACCTAAAACCACTATCAAATTTTCTGGTAAAAGGCTTTTAAAAAGTTTTTTAGGAGCAATATGGGCGTTGATTTTACCTGTAATAATTTTGGGTGGTATAGTAAGCGGTGTGTTTACTCCTACGGAGTCGGGGGTTATAGCAGTCTTTTATGCTTTATTTGTATGCTTGTTTATTTATAAAGAACTTTCAATAAAAGACATTCCACAAATTTTAATCAAATCAGCACGTTCTACAGCGGTAGTTATATTTGTAGCTGCTACGGCCTCTTCTGTAGCGTATATGGTAACTGTTGGCCATGTACCACAGGACTTAGCATCCTTTTTACTTGGCATTACCCAAAATAAGTATGCAATTTTACTTTTAATTGACATTCTTCTATTAGCTGTAGGCTGTGTTTTAGACTTGACACCCGCTATGCTTATATTTGGTCCAATATTTGTACCGTTGGTTAAGAGCATTGGTATTGATCCTCTGTTCTTCGGCATAATCATGGTTATCGTACTGTGTATTGGTTTGATTACACCGCCAGTTGGCACAGTCCTTTATGTAGGATGTGGGCTGACGAAAATTACTATGATGAATCTTGCTAAAGCCTTATTACCTTATATACTTCTGTATGTTGCATTATTATTTTTCCTTACATTGATGCCACAATTAGTGTTATTTATTCCAAATCTATTTTAAGGAGATGGTTATCTATTGGAAATATTTGTTAAAATCAATGACAAGACACATAAAGATTTCTTTGGCTTGTTAGAAAACAATCAAGTTTTGAAGGTTAATGGAGATATTTTTACTGAGTACACTGTAACAGAAGAATCATATCCTTTGGATGAAATAAAACTTTCAGCCCCATGTGAGCCCTCAAAAATTGTTGGTATTGGCTTGAACTACAAAGATGCGGTGGAAAAGACCAATGCAAGCACACCTGTAGAGCCAATCGTGTTTTTAAAACCGCCAACGACCATAATAGGTCCATATGACCCTATCATCTACCCTGCAATGAGCAAAGTGGTGACGTATGAGGTAGAACTGGCTGTGGTAATTGGGAAAAAGGCAAAAAATGTTTCTGAAGATAAGGCTTTGGACTATGTTTTTGGTTATACAATTGCCAATGATGTTACTGCTAAAGACCTTTTGGGAAAGTATGGTCCATGGGACATAGGGAAGGGGTTTGATACATTTTTGCCACTGGGGCCCTATATAGTTACAGGTATAGACCCATCTAAACTCAGGATAACTATGAGGCAGAATGGCGTTACCACACAGGATTCATGCACCTGCAACATGATTTTTAGTGTTCCATACCTTATAGGTTATGTATCTAAAATAATGACTTTACTGCCTGGTGACGTAATTATTACCGGCACTCCGGCTGGAGCCTCTGAGTTAAAGATTGGGGATGTACTGGAAGGAAGTATAGAGAACATAGGCACTATTACAAATAAGGTCATAGGAGGATAACGATGGCGAAATATAAGGTTTATGTGACTGACTATGAGTATGAGACGCTGGAAAATGAAAGGAGTGTAATATCGAGGATTGATGCTGATTTTATACCACTGCAGTGCAGAACTGATGAAGATGTTATTAATATGGCGAAAGATGCTGATGCTCTTCTGGTACAGTATGCACCTGTTACAGAGAGTGTGTTCGAGGAGCTAAAGAATCTCAGGATAGTTGTAAGATACGGTGTTGGTGTGGACTGTGTTGATGTAGAGTCTGCTACGAGACATGGAGTGTATATATGCAATGTCCCGGACTATGGTGTTGAAGAGGTATCGACCCATGCCATGGCACTTATTTTAGGGTCCATTAGGAAAATAACAGAAATGTCAAATATTGTTAAACGTGGAACATGGGACTTTAAGCTTTCAAAACCAATTTACAGGACTACTAAATTGACCCTTGGCATAACAGGTTTTGGGAGGATACCGAGAGAGGTTGCAAGGAAGGCCAGGCCATTCGGCTTTAATATCTTGGTATACGATCCCTACGTAAATGATGATATTTTGCATCAATATGAGGTTAAAAGGGTTGAGTTCGAGACACTGCTCGAGGAATCGGATATAATTACTGTGCATACTCCGCTAACAAGGGATACCTATCACCTGTTTGATAAGGAAACATTTTCAAAGATGAAAAGAGGTTCATATTTAGTAAACACATCGAGAGGACCCGTTGTAGACGAGGAAGCACTGGCTGATGCCATTGAAAATGGTGTTCTATCAGGGGCGGCTCTTGATGTTACAGAGAAAGAGCCTCTGGGTAAAGACAGCAGATTGCTATCTTTTGACAATGTGATAATCACACCACACATGGCATGGTACTCTGAAGAGGCTCAGGCAGACCTGCAGAGAAAGGCCGCTGAAGAGGTAGTAAGGGTTTTGACAGGGAATAAACCATTAAATTCTGTAAACATCAGGGATTAATCTTAGGAGGTATAAAAATGCCGGAAGTTGTTACGATCGGTGAAACCATGATACTATTCAGCCCGACATGTACCGGTTCGTTGCAGTATGTCAACTACTTTCAGAAACAGGTAGGCGGTGCTGAATCGAATTTTGCTATTGGGATAGTCAGGTTGGGCCACACTGCTGGCTGGATAAGCAAGGTAGGCGATGACCCTTTTGGTAAATATCTGGTCTCCTTTATACGGGGTGAGGGAGTGGATACAAGCAGGGTAAGGGTCGATAATGAGGCGCCCACTGCTGTGTATTTTAAGGAATTCCACGAGATGAGAAACCCCAAGGTATACTATTACAGGGCTGGTTCTGCGGCGAGCAGGATGAGACCCGAGGACCTGGATGAAGATTATATGTCAAAGGCAAAAATTCTTCATATTACAGGCATAACACCGGCACTGAGTACGAGTGCCAAAGAGACTGTATATAAGTCAATAGAGATTGCCCGTAAACATAACCTTACTATAAGCTTTGACCCAAACATAAGGAAAAAGCTGTGGAGCGAAGAGGAATGCAGAAATACCATACTGGATATAGCTGGTAAGGTGGACATTATAATGCCGGGCATTGAAGAGGCGAGGTTTTTGTTGGGAGAAGGAAGCCCGGAAGACTATTGCAGGAAGTTCCTGGGTATGGGTATAAAGACTGTTGCCATGAAGATGGGTAAGGATGGATGTGTTGTGGCAGAAAAGGATATTATTCAAAGGGTACACGGAAGGGTTATTGATAATATAGTTGACCCTGTAGGTGCCGGGGACGGATTTGACGCTGGTTTTATTACAGGAATCTTAAACGGCTGGGACATTATAGAGTGTGCCAAACTGGCTAATGATGTTGGGGCGTTTGTTGTTACTGTAAATGGTGATGTGGAGGGACTGCCAACGATGGAAGAGGTCATGGAATTTAGAGGAGAACGGAATGTGGTTGACAGATAGCAGTATCAAAGTGGATATCAGTATTTTCAATGGTTCTGAGCGGTGTTATGAAAAGAGGACAACTGGAGCAATCAGGGCGGGACATGGTATTATTGGTTTTGTTGTATAAGTAAAGGAAAAAGGAGTGGTGATTAATGTATAAGTATGAGATTCTTAATCGGTTAATAGAGAATGGTATAGTAGCTATAATGAGAAGGGTAGATAAAGATAGGTTTGATGGGGTGTTAAAGGCCTTGACTGATGGAGGCATCAAATGCGTCGAGGTAACGGCAGACAGCGATGGGGCTTTTGAGTTTATCAGAGATATGGCATCAATGTATGGGGATAGGCTCTGCATAGGTGCCGGGACGATACTGGACCCTGAGACATGCAGGATAGCCATTATATCTGGGGCCCAGTATATTGTAACCCCTACGTTAAATATTGATGTAATCAAGACAGCCAACAGGTATGGGAAACCCTGCATACCTGGAGCCATGACGCCGACAGAGATACTGACTGCATATGAAAACGGTGCTGAGATGGTAAAGGTATTTCCAGCCGGTTCTCTGGGTCCATCCTATTTTAAGGAGGTGCTGGGACCATTATCTCATATACCGCTGATGGCCACAGGGGGAGTAACAATAGATAATATCTCTGAATTCAAGAAAGCAGGGGTTAAAGCATTTGGTATTGGCTCTGCGCTTATAGACAGGGAGGCCGTCAGGGTCGGTGACTTTGATAAGATAGAGGATATAGCAAGAAAATTTGTGGAGGCCTGTGTGCTATGAAAGTCCTTATAACCTCGAAATCATTTGGCCATGGGACTGACGGTGTTAAAAGACTGAAGGAGATGGGGCTTGAGGTGCTCTACGACTATAATGAATTATCAGGTGCGGACATCTGCATTGCTGGTAATGAAAGATGTAGCAGGGATTTTTTTGAGGCAGCCAAGAACCTGAAGCTTTTATGCAGGAGAGGTACAGGTATAGACAATATCGATGTTAAAGAGGCACATAAAAGAGGTATCATTGTAACCAGGGTCGCATCCGTTATGAAAGAAGCTGTAGCAGAGTTAACCTTTGCCCTTATGCTCATATTGTCGAGGAAATTGCTCTTAAATATAGAGGATGCCAGAAATGGCCGTTGGGGAAAGATGATGGGCGTAGACCTTTCCGGTAAGACCATAGGTATTGCAGGCATGGGTGAGATCGGTAGAGAGGTGGCACGGAGGGCCAATGCCTTTAATATGAATATTATTTATTACAACAGGAGCAGAAAGGAGGATGTGGAAAAAGACTATAGGGCAAGGTATGTGAATATAGAAGAGCTTATGAGTTCTGCAGACTTTATTACGTTGCACCTGCCACTTGGTGTGGAAACAATGGGTATCATAAATGCCGACAGATTAAATCTTATGAAAAGGACTTCATATCTTATAAATGTTGGCAGGGGAGCTCTTGTAGATGAGGAGGCCCTGTATTACGTATTAGAAGAGGGCAGGATTGCTGGTGCTGCCAGTGATGTTTTCATAAATGAACCTCCTGTGGGTAGTCCACTTTTAAGACTACCAAACTTTGTGCCGACGCCACATATAGGTTCTGCCACCATTGATACTGCTAAAAAAATGGATGATGCCGTCGTTATGGAAATTGACAGGTTCTTAAAGGGCGAATCAAATATAAACGTGGTATAGGCGTGATTTTACAGAAATAATTTAGTGAGGTATGTTATTGACACGAATGGATGGGGGCTATTGTATTGAAATGTTAATGATGCGTAACAAAAGGGGGTTGGCAAATTGTTTTGGAGGAGTAAGGATATACTGGCCAGGCCGGAATGGTCATTGAACCGGTCGCTGTATAAGTCAATGGGGTATACTGATGAGGAACTGGCCAGGCCGATTGTAGCCATAGTCAATTCTTGGAATACCATAGTACCGGGACATTTTATGCTAAATGATATTGCGAGAGCAGTGAAGGAAGGCGTTATTGCTGCTGGTGGTACGCCGGTAGAGTTTTCTACCATAGCAGCCTGTGATGGTGTAGCCCAGGGTCATCTGGGAATGAGATATATTCTGCCAACAAGGGACCTTATAGCAAACAGCATAGAGATGATGATTCAGGCCCACAGACTGGACGGCATGGTGCTCATTGGCTCATGCGATAAGGTGGTCCCGGGCATGCTTATGGCTGCTGCAAGGTTGGACATGCCCTCTATATTCATAAATGGTGGACCAATGCCCTCGGGGAAATTTAAAAAAGAGAACCCCTATGGTGGAGAGATGGTGGATAGTTCGGCTGTGCAAGAGGGATTGGGTGCCTTACAGGCAGGAAAGCTGACGCTGAATGACTACTGCCTGCTTGAGGATACGGCATGTCCTTCCCCTGGCTCCTGTGCTATGCTGGGGACTGCTAACACCATGTGCTGTGTGGCTGAGGCCATGGGGATGAGCCTGCCCGGCAGTGCCATGATACCGCCGACGGAGGCGCTGAGACTGCGAGCAGCGAAGGAGACAGGGAAGGCTATAATGCAGCTTATTGAAAAGGGTATCACGGCAAGAGATATAATAAATAAAATGTCTATAGAGAATGCCATAAGACTCGCACTGGCCATAGGTGGTTCTACAAACCTGGCCATTCATATCATAGCAATAGCCATGGAGGCTGGGGTTGACCTTACGTTAGACGACTTAGATAGGCTTGCCAGAGAAACTCCGCATGTGGCGGCTATAATGCCGGCGAGTCCGTATGGATGTGCCGAGTTCTACTATGCAGGAGGTGTACCTGCAGTCATGAAACAGATAGAGAGTCTCCTACACAAAGGTGCGTTGACTGTAAATGGCAGGACTGTTGGGGAGAATATCTCCGGTGCAGAGGTTAGGGATGATAGGATTATCAGGAGTATAGATAGTCCGTTCCACAGGGACAGTGGCCTGGCCGTACTTAAAGGAAACCTGGCACCTGATGGCTCTATAACAAAGCCTGCTGCTATATCTGAAGCCCTGTGGCATTTTAGGGGCAAGGCAAAGGTATTTGACAGTGAGCAGGATGCCATAGACTATATAGAGGCAGGAAAGGTGGAAAAAGGTATGGTGCTGGTCATAAGATATGAGGGGCCTAAGGGAGGACCTGGTATGCCTGAGATGTTCAAACCCATGAAGCTTTTAGCCGGCATGGGACTTGCAAAAGACGTTGCTCTAATAACCGATGGCAGATTTTCGGGTTCTAACAATGGATGTTTTGTGGGACATATATCTCCTGAGGCTTTTGAGGGTGGCACCATAGCGCTTGTGAAAGACGGGGATATCATTGATATAGACATAACAAACGGAAGCTTGAATATAGAGTTAAGTGATGATGAGCTTAACGCAAGAAAAAAAGAATGGGTGCAGCCAGAGCCTAAGATTAAGGAAGGATATCTTTACCTGTATTCTAAACTGGCAAGTTCTGCTGACAAGGGGGCTGTGCTGCGATATGACAGGTAGGGAACTGAAGAGTCAGAAACTCAGAGGGGTTGGGTCAGAGATTGACCCTTTGAGGCATGGAATGGACTGGTCTGAAGAGGATCTTGAAAAGCCCCAGATACTTGTGGAGAGTACCTATGGACAGAGTCATCCGGGGAGCTTTCATTTAGATCTGTTGGTAGGTGAAGTGGATAAAGGGGTATGGGAATCGGGCATGAAGCCTGCAAATTCCTATGCTACAGATATATGTGACGGTATAGCCCAGGGACATGATGGTATGAACTTCTCCTTAGCTTCCAGGGAGATAATTGCCGATATGGTAGAGATACATGCTACAGCAGAACCCTATGATGGCCTTGTGTTGATATCATCATGCGATAAGGCAATACCAGCCCATCTTATAGCTGCGGCCAGGCTGGATATGCCTACGATTCATGTGCCGGGTGGCAGCATGATTACAGGCTTTGGCGGCCTCACACTGGAACAGGTAGGGACTTTTGCTGCAGATTATGAGCGGGGAAAGATGTCGGCAGACGAATATAGGTTCTACAAGCTAAACGTATGCCCGTCATGTGGGGCCTGTCAGTTTATGGGAACAGCCAGTACCCATCAGGTACTGGCAGAGGCACTGGGCCTGGCCCTGCCCGGCAGCGCCTTGATCCCAACCTCATTCAATACCCTTGGTAAGATGGCACGCAAGGCAGGCAAACAGATTAAGTATCTCATAGAGAATAACATAACAGCACGTACCATCCTTACCAGAGAAGCGTTTATAAACGCCATCATTGTACATGCGGCAATTGGAGGCTCTACCAATGCACTTTTGCACCTGCCTGCGGTGGCCCATGAGGTGGGGATAGAGCTTGAGCCTGAGGTGTTTGATGAGATAAACAGAAGGATACCTTACCTGGCAGATGTAAAGCCTTCTGGGAAATACCCTACAGAGTATTTTTATTATGCCGGTGGTGTACCTGCGGTTATGAGAGAGTTGAAAGGCTATCTGAATCTGAATGTGATGACAGTTACCGGCAAGACTTTTGGTGAGAACCTAAAGGATTTAGAGGATAGTGGGTACTTTAAACTTTCCGCTGGTTACTTGAGTAAATTCGGGTTAAAAAGAGAGGATGTTATAAGGCCAATAGATAACCCGATACAGTCCAATGGCTCTATTGCAATACTGAAGGGGAATCTGGCTCCTGATGGTGCTGTGGTAAAACACTCGGCAGTGTCAAAGGATATGCTGGTACACAAAGGCCAGGCCAGAGTGTTTGACAGCGAAGAAGATGCCTTGAATGCGATTATAAAGAGGACAGTTAAACCGGGGGATGTCATTATAGTAAGATACGAAGGACCTAAAGGGTCTGGCATGCCCGAGATGTTCTATGCCACGGAGGCATTAGCCTCAGACCCGGAACTGGTCTCTACAACTGCACTGGTCACTGACGGCAGGTTTTCTGGTGCGTCACGGGGGCCATGCATAGGCCATGTATCGCCCGAAGCCGCAGAAGGAGGGCCTATAGCTCTTATAGAAGATGGCGACATTATTTTAATTGATATACCCGGGAGAATGCTGGATATAGTAGGAATAAATGGCAAGGAACTTCTTCCTGAAGATGTTGAGCGCATACTGGTTGAGAGAAAAAACAAATGGATTAAACCTGAAAGCAGGTTCAAGTCCGGTGTGCTGGGTGTGTATTCAAAACTTGCTGTATCTGCAATGAAGGGTGGATATATGGAGATATAATATTCTATCAGGTGCATGGATGTTGCTATCATTCGCAGGTAGACTTCTTGCACCAGGATTAAGAAAGGGATGATCGTAAACATGAGTGTAATTGAAGACTTAATCAAAGATGTGGAAATACCAAAAATGGTTAAGATAAAACAACACTTCAAATCGGACAGGATTGTCCCTGAAGACATTCCTGATGCCATACATCACGAACTGCATAAAGGCGATATCATTGAAAGGATAAGGCCTGGCCAGAGGGTAGGAATTACTGCCGGCAGCCGTGGCATAGCCAATATAGCACTTGTATTAAGAGAGATTGTAAAAAACATAAAATGCGTCGGTGCAGAACCATACATAATCCCCTGTATGGGAAGCCACGGCGGAGCAACAGCCCTGGGACAAAAAGAAGTCTTAGAAAGCCTTGGTATTACGGAAGAGTATACAGGGGCACCCATCCTCTCTTCAATGGAGGTAGTAAAGATAGGAGAGACGGCAAATGGCCTTGACGTATACCTTGATAAGTATGCCTCAACAATGGATGCTATTATCCTCTTAAACAGGATAAAACCGCATACTGCTTTCAGGGGTGATGTAGAAAGCGGCCTTCAGAAGATGATAGCCATAGGACTTGGCAAGCAAAAGGGTGCAGAAACGTGTCACGCAGCGGGTTTTGGCGAAATGCACAGAAACATAACCCAGATAGCTGATGTGGTACTTCAGAAGGTAAACATACCATTTGCCGTAGGCCTGATTGAAAACGCCTATGATGAAACGGCGAAGATAGTTGCACTCAGAAAAGAAGAAATAAGGGCTGAGGAACCAGCACTGTTAAGAATAGCCAAAGAAAATATGCCGCGTATCATGTTTAATGAGATAGATGTCCTGGTGATTGATGAAATAGGGAAGAACATCAGTGGGGATGGAATGGACCCTAATATAACAGGGAGATATCCTACTCCCTATGCATCAGGCGGACCAAAGGTATCAAAGATGGTGGTACTGGACCTTACCAGCGAATCCCATGGCAACGGCAACGGTATAGGCACTGCGGATTTTACAACCAGAAGATTTATGAATAAGATGAAATTGGAAGAGACATATCCCAATGCCCTGACATCCACCGTTACTGGCCCTGTCAAGATACCAATGATATTAAAAAATGACGAACTTGCTATAAAGGCTGCAATTAAGACATGCAACAGAAATCCGGCGGAGGGTATAAGGATGGTAAGGATAAAGAACACACTTAAATTGGAGGAAATATGGATCTCTGAGGCACTGCTCCCGTTGGCCAAGGAAAATAAAGATATTGACATAATTGAAGTTCCTCATGAAATGGATTTTGATGATGAAGGCAACCTGTTCTAAATTTTTCTCTTCTCTTTACTTTGATACAATTTCCGGTTAAAATGTAATTAGAGGAATCGTTTTTCTGGTTCCTACTATGTACGGATGAGGTGGTTAAATTGTTTAAAGGAGTTATTGTCCCAACGGTTACCCTCTTTGATGATGATAGGAAAATAGATTTCAAGGCCAATGAGATTCAGATGAACAGGTTAATAGAAAGCGGTGTGAACGGCCTTTTCTATATGGGTACCACAGGTGAATTTATGCACATGAATACCGATGAGAGAAAACAAATTATCAAATGGGCTGTAGAAGCTGCTGGTAAGAGGGTTCCCATACTGGTTGGGACAGGCTCAACAAACATTTATGAAACGGTGGAGCTTACCAATTATGCAAAAGAAGTAGGGGCAGACGCCGCTGTTGTCATTACGCCATATTATCTGCGGCTTACTCAAGAGGAGCTTTACCACTACTATAGAAAGATTTTTAAACATACTGACATACATATACTTATATATAACTATCCTGACCTTTCCGGAAATAATATATCTCCTCAAACTGTTTCCCACCTTGCCATGGAGTACGAAAATCTGGTTGGTATCAAAGAGACCATTGAGAGTGTTTCACATATCAGGAAGATGATACTGGAGGTCAAGTCTATACGCCCTGATTTTTCAGTATTATGCGGATATGATGACCACACAATCAATACCCTTATCATGGGTGGAGATGGTGTAATAGGTGCACTGGCCAACATACGTCCCGATGTGTTTGTGTCTTTATACAAGGCCTTCATTGCTGGTGATTGGGAATCCATTAGAGAATACAATTCAAAGATATTGAAACTCATGAAGCTGTATGACTTTAACCCGGTGTCTATGGTTGCCTTGAAGAAGGCATTAGAGATATTAAATATTACAAGAAATCCAAAGGTGAGGTTGCCCCATGCCAGCCTTACAGAGGTAGAGGTAAGGGATATACAGAGCATACTGGAGGACATTTAAACGTTCAGGGTGTTGACAATACTTTAATATATGCTATAATATATCACAATAAAAGCGATGAAGAGAAGAGTAACCCTGGGAGGCTTTAAAGAGAGAAGGTACCACCGGCTGAAAGTACCTTTAAGCGACAAACAGGGCGAAGACCATCTCGAAGCTGTGGGCTGAAATATAGTAAGCCTCACCGGCAGAGCCGTTATCTTATTGAGAAGTAATTAGGGTGGAACCACGAAGACCCCTTCGTCCCTGCATGGGATGAAGGGGTTAATTTTATTGTGAAGGAGTGATTTTGTATGGTTAAAGTGACATTGCCAGATGAAAGCATAATAGAGGTAGAAGAGGGCACAAGAGTGATAGATGTAGCAAAGATGATAGGTAGTAGCCTGGCAAAAAATGCCTTGGGTGGTATGGAGGACAACCGTGTAGTTGGGCTAAGGCACCCTCTGAATAAGGATTGCCGTTTAAGGATACTCACATTTGAGGATGAAGACGGCAGAAGGATACTCAGACATACTGCCTCACACGTCATGGCACAGGCAGTAAAGAGACTTTTCCCGGGAGCAAAGCTGGCAATTGGTCCGGCAATTGAAACGGGTTTTTACTACGATTTTGATATCGATAGGCCCTTTACGCCTGAAGATTTTGCAGCCATAGAGGCAGAGATGAAGAAGATTGTTGAGGCAGACTATCCAGTAATAAGGGAAGTAAAGACAAAAGAAGAGGCACTGCAGTTTATGAGAGAAAAGGATGAGCCGTATAAGGTAGAGCTTATAGAGGCACTTCCTGATGATGCTACAATCACCTTTTATACTCAAGGGGAATTCACTGACCTGTGTGCGGGCCCGCATCTGCCATCCACTGGCATGGTAAGGGCGTTTAAACTGCTCTCTGTAGCGGGTGCTTACTGGAGGGGTGATGAGCATAACAAGATGCTGCAGAGGATATACGGCACAGCCTTTGTAAGACAAAAGGACCTGGATGATTACCTGAATATGTTAGAAGAGGCTAAAAAGAGAGACCACAGGAAACTGGGCAAGGAGCTGGATCTCTTCAGCATACAAGAAGAGGGGCCTGGCTTTCCTTTCTTTCATCCTAAAGGGATGATCCTGCGAAATGAACTGGAGGATTTCTGGAAGGCAGAGCATATTAAGAGAGGCTATCAGGAGATCAAGACCCCTATAATATTAAATGAGGAACTGTGGCATCGTTCGGGACACTGGGACCACTATAAAGACAACATGTATTTTACAACAATAGATGAGGCTACCTACGCTATAAAGCCGATGAACTGCCCTGGCGCCATACTGGTCTACAATACCCATCTTCACAGCTACAGGGAACTTCCCATAAGGCTTGCTGAGCTGGGATTGGTCCACAGGCACGAGCTTTCTGGCGTTTTACACGGCCTCATGAGGGTGAGGTGCTTTACTCAGGATGATGCCCATATATTCATGACGCCTGAGCAGGTAAGGGATGAGATACTTGGTGTGATTGACCTTGCAGATTATGTCTACAATCTTTTTGGATTTGACTACCATGTTGAGCTCTCCACAAGGCCGGAAAATTCTATGGGCACCGATGAGCAGTGGAACATGGCTACAGATGCTTTGAGAGACGCATTAGAGGCAAAGGGGATAAACTATAAGGTGAATGAGGGCGATGGCGCATTTTATGGGCCAAAGATTGACTTCCATTTAAAAGACAGCATAGGCAGGACATGGCAGTGCGGTACCATACAGCTGGACTTTCAGATGCCCGAAAGGTTTGACCTGGTATATATTGGGCCGGATGGTGAAAAACACAGGCCGGTAATGGTTCACAGGACAATCCTTGGTAGCATAGAGAGATTTATAGGAATCCTCACCGAGCAGTTTGCAGGGGCCTTCCCTGTGTGGCTGTCACCAGTTCAGGTCAGGGTTATACCGATTACAGACAGGCATAAGGATTATGCGGCCTGCGTATTAAACAGGATAAGAGAGACAGGGATAAGGGCTGATATGGATGACAGGAATGAAAAGGTAGGGTACAAGATAAGGGAGGGTGAAATGCAGAAAATACCGTACATGCTGATTGCAGGAGATAAAGAGGTGGAAGCCAGTGGTGTCTCAGTGAGAGAAAGAAAAGGCGGAGACATGGGATGCATGAGTCTGGATGCCTTTATAGATATGGTGAAGGAGAAGATAAATACTAAGGCTATAGATTAGAGCGGGGTATTTCCCCGCTTTTTTATGGTATAATCTTGAATGGAGGTGGTATTTGTGCCAGGAGTAAAACATGGGGGCGATATATATTCCATAGCGAGAGAATATGGTTTTAAGCCTGAGGATATTTTAGACTTCAGCGGGAATATAAACCCGCTGGGTATGCCTGAATCGGTAAAGAGGGCAATAATAGAGAATCTCGATATCCTTTCCAAGTATCCCGATCCTGAGTATCTGGATTTAAGGCAGGCGATCTATAAGTACTCGGGAGTTAGACCTGAAAATATTATTGTGGGAAATGGTGGCACAGAGCTGATATCCCTTTTCTTTAAGATCTTAAACCCCCGATCTGGGTTGATACTGATGCCCACATACTCTGAATATGAGAGGGAGATTATGATAAATGGTGGTAGATACGAGTACTACAGATTGAAAGAAGAGAGGGACTTTGTACCTGAGGTGGATGATATAATAAATTGCATAGCAGGTCATGATCTTTTGGTTGTATGCAATCCAAATAATCCAACCGGCCAGGCCATTTATACTGACGATATGATAAAAATTTTAGCGAAGGCTAAAAAATGTGGCTGCTTTGTCTTTGTAGACGAGACATATGTCGAGTTTGTAGAGGATATTGATAGTGTAAGTGCAGCCAGACTTGTGAATGAATTTGACAACCTGTTTATAATAAGGGGTATTTCCAAGTTTTTTGGCACTCCTGGTCTAAGGATAGGGTATGGACTTACAAGTAACAAAGAGATCATGGAAAAGATGCTCTTCATAAAGGACCCATGGACTGTAAGTTCTATAGCACAGGTTGCTGGCCAGGCCGTATTTGGTGATATAGAATATCAGGAGAGATCTAAAAAATTGATCAGGGAAGAAAGAGAATATATTTCTAAAGAAATGAGCCGCTTTACAAATATAAAAGCTTACAATACTACAGCTAACTTCTTTTTGTGCAAAATACTGGATAACCACAGTGCCTCTGCTTTAAGGGAACATCTTTTAAGATATGCCATGGATGTGCGGGATGCGTCAAATTTTCCGTATCTCAGTGATGCTTTTTTTAGATTTTGTATACTCGATAGGGAAGATAACGAGAAATTAATAAAATTACTTAATGTTTTCTTTAACTGATGTTGACAGCTTCAATATAAGATGCTAAAATTGTTTTGAACAATAAAGTAGAAGCATCCGCTTCTCACCCGACCTTCAGGCTACGGGTCAATACATGTTTTGATGTATTGGAGCGGGTGTTTTACCTGCTTTTTTATTGGGAAAAATTAGGAGGTGTATTTTTATCAGCAAAGAACTTCAGGTTAATGAAGAGATTAGAGACCATGAAGTGCGTCTTATTGACGTAGATGGAAAACAGCTTGGGATAATGTCGTCAAAAGAAGCCCTTGCCATTGCAGAAGAGAAACATTTAGACCTGGTCAAGGTATCTCCAGATGCCAAACCGCCTGTCTGCAGGCTGATGGATTATGGCAAGTACAGGTATGAACTCAGTAAGAAAGAAAAGGAAGCCCGTAAGAAGCAGAGGGTTATCAATGTAAAAGAAATCAGGATGAGACCTTCTATAGAAGAGCATGACTTTATGGTAAAGGTCAAGAGTGCAATCAGGTTTCTGGAAGATGGCGACAAGGTAAAAGTAACTATCAGGTTTCGTGGTAGAGAAATGGACCATGCTTCTCTTGCAGAAGAGCTTTTATACCAGTTTGCAGACAAGCTAAAGGAAGTAGGAAAAGTTGAAAAAAAACCGGAGTTAGAGGGCAAGAATCTAAGTATAGTGGTTTCACCAATCAATGCAAAATGAGGAGGAATATTTATGCCAAAAATGAAGACCCACAGGGGTGCAGCCAAACGCTTCAGATATACAAAGAATGGCAAAATAAAAAGGTTTAAGGCTTATAAGAGCCATTTGCTGAGCGGTAAAACCAGAAAGCGGAAGAGAAATCTTCGCAAAGCTACACTGGTGCATGCCTCAGATATGAAACGAGTAAAGATTTTATTACCATATGCAAAATAGGAGGAGTTATATATGGCTAGAATAAAGGCAGGCAAGGTGACACATAAGAGACATAAAAAGATCTTAAAACTGGCAAAGGGATATTACGGGGCAAAGAGCAAGAGATTCAGGATGGCAAATCAGGCTGTCATGAAGTCTCTTCAGTATGCATATATTGGCAGGAAGCTTAAGAAGAGAGATTTCAGAAAACTCTGGATTACCAGGATAAATGCTGCGGCCAGAATGAATGGCATTTCGTACAGCAGACTGATAAATGGCCTTAAGCTGGCAGGGGTAAATATCAACAGGAAGATGTTGGCAGATATGGCCGTCAATGATTCTAATGCGTTTGCTGAACTGGTGGCACTGGCAAAAGAAAAGCTAAATGCATAAAGGCCTTATGGCCTTTTGTAGTTTTCAGCATGGAAGGTGATAAAATTTTAGTAAATATCAAGAAATTAATAAGACCATGGATACAACCCACAAGGGTTGTTGTTTTCAGTTTTGGAGTTCTAATATTAGCAGGTACTATCTTGCTTATGCTTCCAATTTCGTCAAAAAGTGGTGATGTTACACCGTTTATCAATGCACTTTTTACTGCTACTTCAGCAGTTTGTGTAACAGGGCTTGTTGTGGTAGATACAGCCAGTTACTGGTCAACCTTTGGACAGTTTGTTATATTGTGCCTCATACAGGCAGGCGGGCTTGGCACGATGATGATAGTTACTATGTTTGCGCTTCTTATGGGGCGTAGGATTAGCTTGCGAGAGAGACTTACCATGCAGGAAGCATTTAACCAGTATTCCATGGCAGGCCTTGTCCGGCTGGCTAAGGAAATAATGGAGGTAACCATCATATTTGAAGGGATTGGGGCCCTGGTCTTATTTATAAGGTTTTTAAGAGAAATGCCGCCTGTCAAAGCCATTTATTATGGTGTATTTCATGCTGTTTCTGCTTTTAATAATGCAGGTTTTGACCTTATGGGCGGGTTTAATAGTTTTACTGGATATACAGAAGATATTGTTATCAATATTACGCTCATGGTCCTTATAGTTGTTGGTGGCATAGGCTTTACGGTAATAGTAGATATAATCCAGCGGAAAAAATTCAGAAAACTAACCCTGCATTCAAAGCTTGTAATAACGATAACTATATTTTTAATACTAGCATCATCTATAGTATTCTTTATACTTGAACACAACAATGCTGCTACAATGGGAAAACTGAGCCTAAAGGGCAAGATACTGGCTTCGCTATTTCAGTCAGTAACACCGAGGACGGCAGGTTTTAATACGATACCAGAGGACAGTATGAGGACAGCAAGCATTTTTACTACCCTGATCCTTATGTTCATAGGGGCATCACCTGGTGGTACTGGAGGTGGAATTAAAACATCCACCTTTGGGGTAATCCTGTTTACTGTTATATCGATAATTAATGGCAGAGAAGATACCGAGATATATAAGAGGAGAATCCCTAAGTTTGTTGTATACAGGTCCCTGGCCATAGTTTTTATCTCAATGCTCATAGTTATGGGCACTACCGCTGTTTTGTCAATTGTTCAAGATGCGGATTTTATGACCTTGCTGTTTGAGTCTACATCAGCCTTTGCTACTGTGGGACTGAGTTTGGGTTTAACCCCTCACCTTACAACAATAGGGAAAGCATTCATTATTTTTAATATGTATGCTGGAAGAGTGGGGCCACTTACACTTGCTCTGGCCATAGGGCACAGAAGGAAAAATATAAATGGCTATAAATATCCAGAGGAAAAGATTATAGTAGGATAGAAGGTGAAATAATGAAACAGTTTGGAGTTATAGGGCTTGGCAGGTTTGGATTCAGTGTTGCCACCTCTCTTTACGAGATGGGATATGATGTACTTGCAGTAGATATTGACGAGCAGATTGTTCAGGACATATCAGACCGGGTTACACATGCGGTGCAGGCTGACGCTACAGATGAGAACATTATAAGGTCACTGGGCATAAGGAATCTGGATGTTGTAATTGTAACAATAGGTTCTAATATTCAGGCCAGTATAATGGTGACCATGATAGTAAAAGAACTGGGCGTAAAATTTGTTGTTGCCAAGGCACAAAGCGATTTACATGCCAAGGTCCTTTACAAGGTCGGGGCTGACAGGGTGGTGTTTCCAGAGAGGGATATGGGAATCAGGGTAGCGAGAAATCTTGTATCATCCAAGGTTTTAGACTATATTGAATTATCAAAGGATTACAGTATCGTGGAGATAGAACCTATGATAGAGTGGATAGGCCTGTCACTAAAAGAGATAGGTATACGCCAGAACCATGGCCTTAATGTGGTGGCTGTGAGAAAAAATAAAGAGGATATAGTGGTGTCTCCAGGTCCAGAGTATGTGATAAATGAGGATGATATACTGGTGGTTATAGGGGAAAATCGCAACCTGCGCAAGTTTGAGAAAAAGGATGAGGGAGAATGATTGTCATCTCAAGCAGGCAGAACCCTCTTGTCAAAAAAGTCATTTCTCTGAAACAGAAAAAATGGCGGGAGGAATACAGAAAATATATAATTGAAGGCTTGAAAAACGTGCGCGAGGCCTTAAGCTTTGGAGTGGATATAGACTATATATTCATAGACAGTGGACAGGATTCACTTATAGAAGAATTTGCATATTTAACCGACAGAGTAATCCTTGTGGCTGAAAGCATTTTTAAAGAACTAAGCGATACAAAAACGCCGCAGGGTGTAATAGCATTAGCTTCATTTTATTCCTATTCCTTAGATAATATCCTCAGGGATGGGAATATTTTTTTAGTGCTGGACAGGATTCAAGACCCCGGCAATATGGGCACACTTATAAGGTCGGCAGATGCTTTTGGAGTAGAGGGAATACTGATATCTAAGGGCAGCGTTGATATATATAGCCCTAAGGTTGTCAGGGCGGCTATGGGTTCTATCTTCCATGTACCTTTTGTATATGCTGATATATGGGAAATAATAAAAACGTTGAAAGAGAACAAGATAGTGACACTGGCAACAACCCCATACGCAGAAAAAAATATAAGGGATGCATATATAAAACCTCCTGTGGCCATATTTCTTGGGAATGAGGCCAATGGTCTTGACGGAAACATCATTGATGCATGTGATGAAAAGGTAAGGATATATATGAAAGGGAAGGCGGAATCGCTCAATGTATCTATAGCTGGTTCAATAATTATGCATGAAATTCTATTAAAAATTCATAGATAAAAAGAGGAAATTTCGTCTTTTCGGCGAATATATATAAAATATATATAATATATCCAATTTTAAAGAAAATGGAGGGATTAGTTTATGAAGAATTTTTTTGTGTTTTTTGTAGTCTTAATTATGGTTCTTGCTTTTGTTGCCGGATGCGGAACACAACAGACTCAGCAGCAGGCACAACAAGGCGAAACCCAAGAACAGAAACCTGCTGAACAGAGGTTTTTAAACATTGCCACAGGTGGTACAGCAGGTACCTATTATCCGCTTGGTGGTGCTATGGCAGATATATGGAAAAACAATATACCTGGGCTCAATCCATCTGTGCAGAGCACAGGAGCAGCTGTGGCCAACGTGAATATGCTCAAGGATGGCAGTGTAGATGTGATATTTGTGCAGAATGATATTGCATATTATGCCTTCAGCGGCGAAGAGATGTTTAAGGACAATAAATATGAAGATATCAGAGGGCTTGCGTCTCTTTACCCTGAGACCATTCAGATTGTGGCCTTGAAAGATAAAAATATCAAAACTGTTGCTGATTTAAAGGGGAAAAGGGTAGCTGTAGGTGCTGCTGGTAGCGGTACTGAGGCCAATGCGAGGCAGATATTAGAAGCCGCAGGACTGTCATATAATGATATAAATGTACAATACCTGTCCTTTGGTGATGCTGCAAACAATATGAAGGATGGCAATATTGACGCTGCTTTTGTCACTGCAGGGATGCCGACTGCCGCAGTCACAGATATTTCTGCGACAAAGGATATTAATATCGTTGAGATAGGCGATGATATTGCAGATAATCTGATTAGAAAGTATCCCTTCTATGTAAAGACAACCATTCAAGGTGGCACCTATAAGGGGCAGGATTCAGATGTAAAGACTGTGTCTGTCATGTCAATGCTGGCAGTATCAAAGGATATGGATGAGGAACTTGCATATAACCTTGTTAAGTCACTTTTTGAGAATACAGACAGGTTAAAGGCTGCTCATGCTATGGGTGTGAAGATTACTATTGATACAGCAAAAGAGGGTATGTCTATAGACCTTCATCCTGGCGCTGCAAAATATTATACTGAACAGGGCAAATAATTCAGGAGGCCGGGCATTGTCTGATCAATGCCCGGAATATAAATGACAGAGGGGAAAATAATTTATATAATCATTCTATTAGTTTTTTTGTTGATGATTGGATTTTATTTAGCCAGGATTGATGTATTAAGTGTTTATGACCAGACCACAGGTAAGTTGCTTTTCGAGGTGCCTCTTTTAGATGATAGGTTTTCGCTTTGGTATATTCATTCAATACAACTTACCCCATCCTACGAGAACTTTATGGTCAAGAATGGAAAAATGATACTCTATGAGACAGTATACGAGACAGTGGGTGTAGGATTGCCATCAATCAATGAGGGTAGTTTCTATATGAAGGATGGCAAGATGGTGATGAAATTGCACAGGGAATTTAAAGAAATCCTGTTGAGGATATATCCAAAGCCGGACAATTCAATTGTCGTCAGAGGCAAAAAGTTCAGGTTAATGAATTATGCAGGTTCTGAAGATCTTATACGGTTGAGTATTCATAAAGGCTATAATCCTCTATACTTAATTTGGCAGAAAGTGAGGTCATGACATGGAGAGCAGAGAAAATGAGACAGTAGACATCCAGGAATTCATGTCTAAGGTTGATAGAGAGTCTGATTACAGAAAATTAAAAGGCTTTGCCGGGCGTTTTGTGTGGGCGTTAGCCATAGCCTTTTCTGTGTTTCAGGTTTATACGGCAGCCTTTGGAGTCTTAGATGCCATGATACAGAGGTCTATACACTTAGGGTTTGGCCTTTCATTGATATTTTTATTATATCCTGCCAGAAAGTCCTGGCCCAGAAACAGGCTTCACTGGTTTGACGTCCTTTTGTCGGTTCTGGGAGCGGCAGCGCCGGCCTATATAGTAATATTTTATAAAGACCTGGTACTCAGGGCAGGTACAGTAACAACCACGGATATGATAATTGGTGTCATAGGCATACTGTTAGTGCTGGAGGCAGCCAGAAGAATAGTGGGTTGGCCGATGGTTATAATTGCACTGATTTTTTTGTCCTATGCCTTTTTAGGGCCATATGTGCCGGGTGACCTTGCCCATAGAGGGGTGACTGTCTCAAAACTGGTGGGCCATATGTTTTATACCACAGAAGGCATATTTGGCATTCCGCTGATGGTATCGTCTACCTTTATATTCCTGTTTATACTCTTTGGAGCCTTTCTGGAAAAGACAGGCATGGGTAAGCTGTTTATAGACCTTTCCAATGCTATTGCGGGTTGGGCTGTGGGCGGACCGGCCAAGGTTGCGGTTTTGTCCAGCGGTCTTATGGGCACAATCTCTGGCAGTTCTGTTGCCAATGTGGTTGGTACAGGCAGTTTTACCATACCAATGATGAAAAAATTGGGTTATAAACCTGAATTTGCAGGGGCGGTCGAGGCAACCGCTTCAACGGGAGGCCAGCTTATGCCACCTATAATGGGTGCAGCAGCCTTTCTCATGGCTGAGTTTGTCGGCGTACCGTATTTGAGGATAGTTACTGCTGCCATAATTCCTGCTATACTCTATTATACCGGTGTATGGATAAGCGTTGACCTTGAAGCTAGGAGGCTTGGTCTGAAAGGAATGAGCAGAGAGGAAATCCCTAAACTCAAGGATATAATCCTTGAAAGGGGCCACCTGCTTATACCCCTTATAGCTATAATATGGCTCCTTGTAAGTGGATATACCCCTATGAGGGTGGCACTCATAGCTATCCTCTTAGCTGTTTTATGCAGTATCTTGAGGAAGAATACCAGGATAAGACCTGTGGATATAATAGATGCCCTGGAGCAGGGTGCCAGATCGGCTCTCGGTGTTGTCGCTGCAACTGCGTGTGCAGGCATAATAATTGGGGTTGTTACTTTGACAGGACTGGGGCTTAAGTTTGCCACAACAATGGTTGACGCAGCCCAGGGGAATTTGTTTTTGACATTAATATTTGTAATGTTTGCTTCTCTTGTGTTGGGGATGGGTGTCCCTACCACGGCCAATTATGTGATAACATCGACCATAGCAGCGCCGGCCTTGATACTCATGAAGGTTCCTACTTTGGCGGCACATATGTTTGCGTTTTATTTTGGGATAGTTGCGGACATAACACCACCGGTTGCTTTAGCTGCATATGCGGGGGCCGGCATAGCACGGGGGAATCCTATGAAGACAGGTATAAACGCTACAAAAATAGCTATAGCAGCGTTCCTGATACCATATATTTTTGTCTATAACCCTCAAATGCTGTTGATTGATGCGCAGCCTTTAGAAGTTATCTGGATGATAATAACGGCATGTATAGGTATGTATGGTGTGGGTGCCTCAATGATCGGCTATATGCTCACCAATGCTTCAATAATAGAGAGGGTTTTGATGTTTGTTGGTGGCGTATTGATGGTTACACCAGGCCTCAGTACTGATTGTATAGGTTTTGTATTGCTTCTTTCCATATTTATTTTCCAGAGGAGAAAAAAAGCATTATTAGCTAAGGGTGCATAAAAAACGGATTGCAAAGGGCAATCCGTTTTTTATGGTTTAGATTACAGAGAATAGCAGTAATAAAACTGTCAGGATGATTATAAAGACAGCAGTAATCCATGCAATAATATTAAAAGTTTTAGAGTTTACATATTCACCCATAAGCTCTTTATTATTTGCCAGCTTTATTATAAATATGAGGATTATGGGAACCAGTATACCATTTATGACCTGAGATACAAGCATAACCTCAATAAGGTTAACACTGAAAAGTGTTATTACACCCGCACCTATAATAATCAGTATTGTATAAAGAGAATAGAAGATGGGGGCTTCAGAAAATTTATTGTCCAAGCCACTTTCCCACCCAAAGGCTTCACATATTACGTATGATGTGGAAAGTGGAAGTACACTGGCAGCCATTACAGAGGCCCCAAAGAGACCTATGCCGAAGAGAAATGTTGCATATTTTCCGGCCAGTGGCCTTAATGCTATGGCTGCATCCGCTGCTGTGTTTATTGATATGCCATGAGTGTTAAGCGTCGCAGCTGTGGTGACAATTATAAAAAAGGCAATGAAGTCGGCCATTATTGCCCCTGTATAGACGTCTAACCTTTCGTATTTATAATGTTTTATTGTTATTCCCTTATCCACTATACTTGATTGAAGGAAAAACTGCATCCAAGGGGCAATAGTGGTGCCTACCATGCCGATAAACAACTGTATAAAATCACGGTCCCACTCAAAAGAGGGGACAAAAGTGTCATGCAGCACGATATTCCAATCGGGCTTTACTATAAAAGCGGTTATTATATAAGTAAACAAGGCAAGAGAGAGGGAGAGGAAGAACTTTTCCACAGAGGTATAATTTCCCCTTATTACTATAAACCATATTATTATGGCCATTATGGGCACAGAAATATACTTACTTATGCCAAACAGTTCCATGCTTGCTGCTATACCTGCAAATTCAGATATAATTATAGTGATATTGGCAATAAGCAGGGCTAACATGGCAAGAAAAGTCCACCTTACGCCAAACTGCTCACGTATGAGTGCTGAGAGTCCTTTGCCTGTGACGGTGCCCATCCTGGAGCACATCTCTTGGGCTACAGCGAGGCTGAACGTCATGAACAAAAGCCCCCACAGCATTTTATAGCCGTATGCTGAACCTACAGTGGCATATGTGGCTATGCCGCCTGCATCGTCACCGGCAGCGGCAGCAACCAGGCCAGGCCCTATTATGCTTAAGAAGGTTAAAATATTTTTCAGTTTATTGTCCCCAGCCCGCATGTTAAACACCTGCCATCCTTGTAAACCATCTCCTTCTGATGGTTGAAATCTCATCAAATATGTCATTTATTATAACAACACCTGATAAAACATTATTTTCATCAACAACTGGTATTGCTAAAAGACCATATTTTATAAACAGCTCAGATGCATCCCTTATGGAGTCTGTATCCTTGAGAGTAATCACATTTGTACTCATAATATGCCTGAGCATGGTATCGGGTGTTGATATTACTAAATCTCTTAAGGATACTATACCCACAAGATGTTCCTCATTGTCTTGAACATAAAGATAATAAGGCACCTCAGAGGACGGCTTCAATTCCCGTAAGGCATGCAGTGTTTCCTCCACGGTCATTTCTGGGGAAAAGGCAATATACTCTGTAGTCATTATTGAGCCTACCTCATCGTCTTCATAATCCATCAGCTCCCTTATTTCCTCAGCGTTTTCTGATTCCATATGGTTTAGTATAGAGTCTGCCTCTTCCTCATCCAGGGTTTCAAGCAGGTCGGCAGCATCATCACTGGACATATTTTCTATTATCTTTATGGCCTTATCCTCATACAGACTTTCAATTATATTTTTCTGTATCTCTGGTTCAATTTCTTCCAATATGTCGGCAGCCCTTTCTTCATCGAGACTGCTTATGAAGTTGGTTCTGTATTCGCTGCTCATATCTTCAAGTATGTCTGCAAGGTCTGCAGGGTGCATATTTAAGAGCTTTTTATATGGGATTACAAGCTTAAGACTGTCCTCTTCCCTCTCGAGAGGCTCAACTCCGTGCCACGGTATTAGTATATCCCTGTTTATCTTTTCACTAAGTCCGACAAATCCCAATCTTCTCAGGAGACCGGAGAATCCGGTGTCTACGGAATTTATATAAAAGCAGCCCTCTCTATTTACTATTAATATGTCGTTGACCCTTATTACTTTTTTCCCATTTACATCCACAATCTGTTTGTCTAAGAGATTTTTTGCAAGAAATATGCCATTGACCGGATGGTTTGATGAGACAGGGCGGTCAACAACAATGGATATGCCCTTCTTCTTTATAATCTGTATTTTTTTCCATGACAGTTCAATACGGCTGTTTTTCTTGTCTCTGATGATTATGGAAATTATTCTTGGGAAATCCTCGTCGAGATCCGCATACATATCAACCATGTATCCCAGAAGTATTCCGTTGGTATCATATACAGGTTTTGATAAAAGTGTGCTGAAGTAGACCTCATTCATAAACTCCATGAAAACCCCTCCTTAAGAGGGATTCCGTCTCTCCGGTGAGATATGGAACCCCTCTTGATTATTATTTGCATAACATCGGTATATATTACTGCCGTCCGGGTCCATTATCCTCACCTCCAATAAAAAATCTTTCACCTGCGGTGAAAGACGAAAATCTCCCACCGTGTGAGCTTTGGCACTATTCGGCATAGGGATAAATCCCAGCTGCATTAAGTAAAACCTTGACACGGTAATACCTGTTTACCCATTGGCATCTCTCGATGTTTCCGGGCAGCAGCTTTTATCCGGATAGGAACCTCACCTAACGGTGAATATTTACCTTCTACCGCAATATTAGCACGTTTTAGCTGTTTTTTCAACCATTTATTTGAGTTTTTTTGTTTATTTATAGACTTTTTAACGCTTTGCGTATTAAAATTTACTATGGAGAGGAAGAGGATTATGGACAAAGATGATTTTCAAACCTTTGTAGAAGATTATACCGGGAAGATATACAGCACATGCTGCAGGTTGGTCGGAAGGTGTGATGCTGAAGATGTTTCACAGGACGTCCTCATAAAGATTTACAGAAACATAGATAGGTTTAAGGGCAAATCTGGTTTGTCCACGTGGATCTATAGGATAACAGTGAATACATGCAGGGAATACTGGAGGAAGAGCAGGGGATATAATAAAAGGGCGGAGCTTAAAGAAGAGAGTTTAATAATTGATTCTAGGATTGATGACAGAATAATAAATGAGGAATTAAAAAAGTATATAACAGAGGCATTGATGGCAATGGATATTGAAAAGAGAGAAGCCGTTGTACTGAGAGACATAGAGGGGTTGAGCTACGATGAAATATCAAGGGTACTCAACATACCTGTCGGCACAGTAAAGTCAAGGATTGCCCGTGGAAGGGAGTATATAAAAAAGTTTTTGGAGGAATTGGAACTTTTATAGGCAAATTGCATCTAAATAAGTGAAGAGAGGGATTAAAAGTGGACTGCAGAGAAGTTAGAGATTACTTGTCGTTATACATTGATGGCGCCATAGATGACGATAAGGCATCCGACATTGAAAGACATTTAATAGGGTGCGAGGCATGCCAGCTGGAATTAAAAAAGTATATAAGGATAAAAGAAGCACTTAACAGTTTTGAGGATTTGCCACTTCCTGAAGGCTACAATGAAAGGCTTAAGAAAAAGCTTCATAGTGTAGAGGCCAGGCCGCCTTTTATTAAATGGATTGCTGCAGCAGCAGTAGTTGTGGTTATAGTTTCAGGGGTGCATTTAATCAGTATCAACGGGGCCGGCAGAGAGAGGGTGGCAGATGTACAGCAGTCCATTGATACCCATGAGTTTCAGGCAGAAGACGCAACGGCGGATAGGCCTGAAGGACAGGTGTCAACCTCACAGTATTCAATGAAGAAGGAGGAGAGCAATAGTGTGGGCTCAGAAAAAGATATTGAAATTGAATCTTCGATGAAAGAAGCGGAATCCAGGAAAGATGTGTCAGGTGTGGCTGCAGGCTGTGAAAAAAATACTAAAAATGTGACATATGATACGGGAAAGACAGCAGAAGGTTCTAACAGAGATGGAGAAGGGTATGGAATGTTTAAAACGGATATAGCCCAGCAACAAGCGGAAGATGTCACTACTAAGATAGAAGAAATTATAAAAAAATACAACGGAAAACTTTTGGATGAGGCGGAGGAGAATGGCCTTACTGTATTGACAGTACAAATCGAGAGCAGCAATGAAAATGAGTTTATGGAGGAAGTCGGTAAGGAGGCTAAGAAAATAGAAAAGACCAGTGGAGGGATCCTAAAAATATTTCTGGAGGGTGATAAGAGTGAATAGAAACTTATATTTGGCAATCTCAACAGTACTGATTGTGATGACAATAATTGGATTTACGTTTGTATCGAGTGTGGCCCGTCAGTCTGTAGCCAGTGCCGATGATGCAAAAAATGTCATAACTGTAAATGGTGAGGGGGTAATAAAGGCAAAGCCGGATATGGCATATATAAATTTGGGAGTAGAGACAAAAGGTAAGACAGCAAAAGAGGCTCAGGACAGCAATGCCGATACTATGGGCAAGGTAATACAGGCCCTGAAGGGCATGGGCATTACAGAAAACGATATTAGGACAACAAACTATAACATATATCCTGAACAATATTTTGATGATAAGACCAATCAAAGTAAAATTTCTGGTTATCATGTCACTAATATGGTGGAGGTAACAGTGAGAGATGTGGACAAAGTTGGTAGTGTAATTGATGCCACTGGTAATGCAGGTGCCAACATTATGTATGGTGTGAGTTTTACCATATCGGACAACAGCGCATATTATCAGCAGGCACTGCAGTTAGCCGCTAAAGACGCACGCAGCAAGGCAGAAGGCATAGCTAAAGGACTTGGTGTTAACCTGGGAACACCGTTGAGGATTGTTGAACAGAGTAATAGCGGTGGTACAGTTTACAATATTAATCAGAGTCAGGCAATGAAGGCCGGTGGAACTCCAATAACATCAGGGGAACTGGAGATAAAGGCACAGATAACGGTTGATTATAGTTTTTAAACGTTCAGATCATTTAGAATCTATTCTTTTTGAATATTATTGAAAAAATGTAATATACTAAAATAGAAACCAAAATTTTTTTCGTCAAAAAGAAGGATTTGTTATGTTTACGTCGAATTAAATAATTTGTTAAAAGAAAAATAATCAAATTACAAGGAGGGGTATTTGTGAAAAGATTTATTGCATTATTTTGTGTATTGGTCTTAGCACTTGTCCTTGCGGCAGGCTGTGGTGGACAGCAACAGCAACCACAACAGCAACCATCACAGCAACAAAACGAACAGGCTCAGCAGCCATCTCAGGAAGAGGCGACTGCTTTAAAGGATGGCGTGTATACAGCAGAGGAGCCTGAGTTTGATGACCATGGTTGGAAGGCCATTACCACTGTTGTGGTAAAGGATGGTAAAATCGCGAATGTATTCTATGATGAGATAAACAAGGACAACCAGATTAAGAGCCTTGATCAGGATTATGCTTCAAATATGAAGGAAAAATCAGGTGAGACTCCATTGGATGCTGTTGCAAAATTAAGTGCATCCCTATTGGAAAAGCAGGATCCGGCCAATGTAGACACTGTAACGGGTGCTACAAGTACTACAAATAAGTTTAAGACTCTTGTTGCGGAGGCTTTGAAATCGTCACCAGAAGAAAAGGGTGCAGGTGGATACTATGATGGTATCTTCAAGGCGGAGGAGAAAGACTTTGATGAGCACGGATACAAGGCTTATGCTACTGTAATCATAAAGGATGGCAAGGTGGCAAATGCCTATTATGATGAGTTGAGTAAGGATACCGGGACATTCAAGAGTAAAGATGAAAACTATCAAAAGAACATGAAAGCTAAGACTGGTGTTTCCAATACAGAGGCTATTCCACAGCTTATCCAGTCACTTATAACCAAGCAGGACGCAGAGCAGGTAGACGCTGTGACAGGTGCTACCGGTACCACTCAAAAGTTTAAGACCTTAATGGGCGAAGCTCTGTCCTTAGCAAAGTAGGTAATAATAGGGTATAGGATTTTCTGGATGAATTTGATAGACGTATATAGGCTGGTTTTATGAGATAAATGGTAGGGATATTAGGTTAGTGAAATAAAATTAGCAAAAATTATAGCACAAGGCATACCCATTTGGTATGCCTTGTGCTATAATTAGTTATAGGTGGTTATCGTGGTTTCATTTGATGACTTTATAAAACTTGATATAAGGGTAGGGAAAATAATAGAGGTCAATGACTTTCCTGAGGCACGTAGGCCAGCTTATAAGCTTACAATAGACCTTGGCCCCTTAGGAATAAAAAAGTCCAGTGCCCAGATTACTGACCTGTATGAGAAAGAGGAACTGCTAAACAGGGAGGTTGTCTGTGTAGTTAATTTTCCGCCCAAGCAGATTGCGGGTTATATATCTGAAGTCCTTGTGCTGGGCGTATATACAGCTCACGGGGTTGTCCTTTTAAAACCGGACAGGGATGTTCCACTCGGTGGTAAGATCGGCTATATTACCTGTTAATTTTTTTGTGAACTGGGGATTATCAATTGTGTTAAGAGTATATAGCATACAGGGGGAACCTATTAATGAAAAGACTGCTTATGTTACTGCTTATTGTATTGATGCTGGTTTCAACTGGTTGTGGGATTGTCCCGCCAAAGCAGTCTGAAGGAGTGGGTGTTAAGCCACAGATACCTGCAGCTAAGGGTGAGGCAGGTAAAGATAATCCACAAACAGAGCAGCAAAAATCTGTAAACTACAGTGAGGTCAAGCCCAATGAGCTTGGTCAGGTTATGATACTCATGTACCATGAGATAGGTGATAAAGAGGCTGAGTGGGAGAGGACACCAGATAATTTCAGAAAAGACCTTCAGACTCTTTATGATAAAGGTTACAGGCTTATCTCCTTAAATGACCTGTTGGACGGCAATATAAATGTTGAGGCAGGTTTTACACCAGTTGTACTCACATTTGATGATGGGGATTTAGGTCAGTTTAAAGTAAAAGTAGTTAATGGCAAACCAGAGCCGGACCCCAACTCGGCGGTGGGTATACTGATGGATTTTTATAAAGAACATCCTGATTTTGGCAGAGCAGCAACTTTTTATATCTATTATCCATTGCCATTTAGGGAGAGGGAGTATATAGGTTATAAGCTCAAATTTTTGGTAGATAATGGTTTTGAGATAGGGAACCACACGGACACTCATGCGAACCTTTCTAAACTTGATGTTAATGGCATTCAAAAAGAGCTGGGATTAAATCTCAGGCACACACAGGAATATGTCCCGGGGTATAATGTGAACTCACTGGCACTGCCGTATGGTAGTGTGTTTAAAGAATACTCAAAGTACCTTCTGGATGGAAGCTATGATGGTATAAAGTATCATAATAAGGCAGTGCTCATGGTGGGTGCAAATCCTGCAGAGTCACCTTATGATGTGGAGTTTGACCCTTTGAAGGTGCCTAGAGTGAGGGGAAGCGAGATGAACGTGGATGGTTTGGGGATATATGATTGGATAAAATATTTTGATGAACACCCGGAAAAGAGGTATGTATCCGATGGAGACCCTGATACCATAGTTGTGCCAAAAGGAACCGATAATAGAATAAACAGGGGAAAATTTACCAACAAGAGGGTTGTTGTTTACTGATAACGAACCTTTTTATAATAGCGTAGATGGTTAAAAATTTATCAAATATCTGACCATTGAATAATTTTTTTTGTTGTATGGTATTGATGGCACAATTTTTGCTAATATAAAAATTTATTGAAAGGAGGAGCGCATAATATGTGGGAAAACATTGTGCTGGAGAAAGAGGGGAATATAGCTGTTCTAAGTATCAACAGGCCCAGGGCATTAAACGCCCTTAATACGAAGACATTACTGGAGCTTGATGAGGCTTTAGAGAGTGTTTCCAAAGATGGTGAGGTCAGGGCTTTAGTTGTGACGGGCAGCGGTGACAGGGCTTTTGTAGCCGGGGCAGACATAAATGAGATGAAGGACAAAAATGCTATGGAGGGGAGGGAGTTTGCACTTCTTGGTCAGAGAGTTTTTGCAAAGCTTCAGGATATGCCTATACCAACCATAGCGGCTATCAATGGCTATGCACTGGGTGGAGGCTGCGAACTTGCCCTTGCCTGTGATATGAGGATAGCAAGCAGCAAGGCAAAGATAGGGCAGCCGGAGGTCACACTGGGGATAACTCCGGGTTTTGCAGGGACGCAGAGGCTTGCAAGGACGGTTGGTCCGGCCATTGCCAAAGAACTTATATTTACTGGTGCCCAGATAAGCGCTGATGAAGCGTACAGGATCGGCCTTGTAAACAGGGTGGTAGAGCCTGAAAAGCTCATGGAAGAGGCCAAAAATCTTGCTTTAAAGATAGCTTCCAATGCTCCAATAGCCGTGAGCCTTGCAAAACAGGCTATTAATAAGGGTATTGATGTGGATCTGAGTACAGGTATGGCCTATGAGGCGGAGGTGTTTGGACTTTGCTTTTCAACCAGGGATCAGAAAGAAGGCATGGCTGCTTTTGTTGAAAAGAGGAAGGCAGAGTTCAAAAATGAATGATTTTGAGACAATATAAATGGACTAACCTGAGTTAGCTATGTATGAATTAAGTACACATGTATGAAATTTAAACACTGGGAGGTATGGGATGTGAAAAAAGTTTGTGTTGTAGGAGCGGGCACGATGGGGTCCGGGATTGGCCAGGCCTTTGCACAGGCTGGATTTGAGGTATATTTAAGGGACATAGATATAAAATTTGTAGAGAAAGGTATAGGAAATATAACTAAGAATCTTGACAGAGATGTGGAAAAGGGCAGAAAGAGCAAGGAAGAAAGGGATGCTGTTTTAAATCGTATCCATGGCATTACAGACCTGCAAGAAGCTAAGGATGCAGAGTTTGTTGTCGAGGCTGTTATAGAAGATATTGGTCTGAAGAAACAGGTATTCAAAGAGCTTGATGCACTTTTACCGGGAGATGTGATTCTTGCGTCAAACACCTCATCTCTTTCCATAACAGAGATAGCTACAGCGACATCACGGCCTGACAAGGTAATAGGAATGCACTTTTTTAATCCTGTACCAGTTATGAAACTGGTGGAGGTCACAAAGGGAATTGCTACATCGGACGAGACCTTTGAGTTTGTCTATAAACTGGCACAAGACCTTGGGAAGACCCCTGTAAAGGTTAATGAGGCTCCAGGTTTTGTAGTAAATCGTATACTAATACCGATGATAAATGAGGCTATAGGTGTCCTGGCCGATGGGGTTGCCAGTGCCGAGGACATAGATAATGCAATGAAATTGGGAGCAAACCATCCAATAGGACCCCTTGCCTTGGCCGATATGATAGGAAATGACGTGTGCCTTGCCATAATGGAGGTGCTGCATAATGAGTTTGGGGACTCCAAATACAGACCACACCCACTCCTCAGAAAGATGGTAAGGGGTGGTCTTCTGGGGAGAAAGACGGGCAAAGGGTTCTATGATTACTCAAAGTAGAAGGAAGGAGGCTATGAACCATGAATAATGTTGTAATTGTAAGTGCAGCAAGGACTGCCATAGGCAAATTTGGTGGCAGCCTGACATCAATCCCTGCACCGGATTTAGGGGCAGCGGTCATAAAAGAAGTATTAAAAAGGGCTGACATAAAGCCAAGGGATGTAAATGAGGTTATACTTGGCAACGTTTTACAGGCAGGTTTAGGTCAAAACCCGGCAAGGCAGGCGGCTATAAAGGCAGGCATCCCGGTAGAAGTTCCGTCCATGACCATAAACAAGGTATGTGGTTCAGGACTGAAATCAGTGATCTTAGGTGCTCAGGCTATAATGCTGGGGGATGCTGATATAGTGGTAGCCGGCGGCATGGAAAATATGAGCAGGGCACCGTACCTCTTAAATGATGCCCGCTGGGGATACAGGATGAATGATGGCAAGTTAGTGGATGAAATGGTCTATGACGGTCTTACCGATGTGTTTAATCAGTATCTTATGGGAATAACTGCAGAGAATGTGGCTGTGAAATACAATATAACAAGAGAAGACCAGGACAGGTTTGCCTTAGAAAGCCAGCAGAAGGCAGAAAGGGCACAAAAAGAAGGAAGGTTTAATGAAGAGATAGTACCTATAGAAATACCTCAGAGAAAAGGAGAACCGATAGTATTTAAAGAGGATGAATTTCCCAGACACGGAACCACATATGAAGCCCTTGCTAAATTAAAACCAGCCTTTAAAGAAGGGGGTACAGTTACGGCAGGCAATGCTTCAGGTATAAATGATGGGGCTGCAGCGGTTGTACTGATGTCTGAAAATAAGGCAAAATCTCTTGGTCTGAAGCCTTTGGCAAGGATAAGGTCATACAGCTCGGCAGCAGGTGAACCCAGTATAATGGGGATAGTACCCATATATGCCACCAGAAAAGCATTGGAAAAGGCTGGTCTAACAGTAGATGATATGGACCTCATTGAGGCTAATGAAGCGTTTGCCGCACAGTCTGTGGCTGTGGCAAGAGAACTCAAATTCCCCATGGACAGGGTAAATGTGAATGGTGGTGCCATAGCCTTAGGGCATCCAATTGGGGCTTCAGGTTGCAGGATACTGGTAACACTCCTGCATGAGATGCAAAAGAGAAACTCAAGATACGGCCTTGCTACACTTTGCATAGGTGGAGGCCAGGCCTGTGCAGTCGTTGTAGAAAGATAACTCGATAGTGACAGAATACCTGCAATGGCAGGCGCTCCTGTGGACGGTTGACCTTTGCAGGTATCTATATTATAACTGCCTGAGATTTAAATTAATAAGGCTGTATCTGAGTGCGGCCCTATTAATTTAAATAAAGTTGTTAATCAACTAACTAACAATAAGGAGGTTTGTATATGGACTTCACCTTTACCAAACAACAGGAAATGGTCAGGAAGGTGGTAAGCGAATTTGCTAAAAATGAAGTAGCACCTGGTGCCGCTGAAAGAGACAGCACTGAGGAGTTCCCATGGGATATTGTTAAAAAGATGGCGGACATGGGACTTATGGGAATACCATATCCAGAGGAATATGGTGGATCGGGCGGAGACTACATCAGCTATATCATAACTGTTGAGGAGATTTCAAAAGCATGTGCCGCCACAGGCGTGATTCTTTCCGCACATACATCCCTTGCCTGCTATCCATTGTATCAATGGGGCACAGAAGAACAAAAAAGTAAATATCTTGTTCCCCTTGCACAGGGGAAAAAATTGGGTGCATTTGCACTCACGGAGCCTAACGCTGGTACAGATGCCGCCTCACAGCAGACGACAGCTGTTCTAGATGGTGATAATTACGTGTTAAATGGTTCAAAAGTCTTTATAACCAACGGCGGAATGGCGGATGTGTATATCGTATTTGCCATGACGGACAGGTCAAAGGGAGCAAGAGGTATAAGCTCCTTCATAGTAGAGAAAGGGTTTAAAGGTTTTTCTATCGGTAAAATAGAGAAAAAGATGGGTATACGTGCCTCAAGTACTTCTGAACTTGTGTTTGAGGACTGCCTTGTACCAAAAGAAAATTTATTGGGAAAAGAAGGCAGAGGGTTTTCAATGGCCATGGAGACACTGGACGGCGGAAGGATAGGGATAGCTGCACAAGCACTTGGCATAGCTGAGGCAGCCCTTGAAGAGGTCATCAAATATGCCAAAGAAAGGCAGCAGTTTGGGCGTCCAATCGGCAAGTTCCAGGGAATTCAATGGTATATTGCGGACATGGCTACAAGAGTGCAGGCTGCAAGAATGCTTGTCTATAGTGCTGCATGGAAAAAACAGACAAATAAGCTTACATCTGCTGATGCTGCAATGGCTAAGCTCTTTGCATCAGAGACAGCGATGTATGTTACTACTAAAGCAGTGCAGATATTTGGTGGATATGGTTACATCAATGACTATCCAGTGGAAAGGCTTATGAGGGACGCAAAAATTACGGAGATATATGAGGGAACATCGGAAGTCCAGAAAATGGTTATTTCCGGGAGTTTATTATAGTCATAGAAGGGGATGCGGGTGTATATGGAGATTTTGGTTTTGATAAAACAGGTTCCAGATACAAGTGAGGTAAGGATTGACCCTGAGACCAAGACACTGATAAGGCAGGGGGTACCCAGTATTATAAATCCCGAAGACAAGAATGCTATTGAGGAAGCATTGAAGTTAAAAGAGATTGCCGGTGGCAAGGTAACCGTAATAACTATGGGACCCCCTCAGGCGGAGGTTGCCCTGAGAGAAGCCATGGCTATGGGTGCTGATGAATGCTATCTTTTGAGTGATAGATTCTTTGCCGGTGCTGACACCTATGCCACAGCAAAGACACTGTCAACGGCAATTAAGAGCCTGTTTCCCAATTTTGACATGATTTTATGCGGAAGGCAGGCCGTTGACGGCGATACAGCACAGGTTGGACCACAGACGGCTGAGCAGCTCGGTATACCTCAGGTGACGTACGTAAAAGGCATAAAGCTTGAAAGTGACCATGTGACAGTTACAAGGGTGGTTGAAGACGGGTATGAACTCATAGAGGTGGGAATGCCCGTACTGCTTACAATAGTGAAAGAGGCCAATAAACCTCGCTATCCTTCAATAAAAGGCATATTTCATGCCTATGATGCTGAAATAAAGACTATTGGTATAGATGACCTTGGGCTTGATAGAAATGAGGTTGGACTGAAAGGGTCTCCTACCAAGGTTGTCTCTACAGAGACGCCTGATACCCACAGGAGTGGAGAGATATTTTCCGGCAATGCTAAGGAATGTGTTGAAATGCTGCTTCAAAGATTGAAAGAGAGACATCTCGTCTGAGAGGAGGATAAATATGGAAGATAATAAAGATATATGGGTATTTGCAGAGCAGAGAAACGGGAAAATCATGAACGTTGCTTATGAAATACTTGGTGCTGCAAGGAGACTGGCAGACAAAAAAGGCTGCAAGGTATATGCCGCACTTCTTGGGGATGGGGTTGAACGCCTTTCTGATAGTCTTATCCAACATGGCGCAGATAAGGTATGTATAGTGGATAACCCACTTCTTAAAAATTATACTACCAGTGCATATACAGATGCTATTGAAGCAGTCATAAAAAATTTTAAACCCGAAATATTCCTGTATGGGGCGACAACTATTGGAAGGGACCTGGCTCCAAGGGTGGCATCAAGGGTCCATACAGGCCTTACTGCCGACTGTACAGGTTTGGATATAGATGAGGACGGACTGCTTTTACAGATAAGACCGGCATTTGGCGGAAACCTGATGGCCACAATAAAGTGTCCGGAGAAAAGACCACAAATGGCTACAGTCAGGCCTGGCGTTATGGAAAAACTACCTGCCGATTTAGCAAGAAAAGGTGATGTAATCAGGTACAATGTAGATCTGGATGAGAAAAATATACGTACAAAGATACTAAATATAGTAAGAGAAGCAAAACATACAGTAAACCTGGAAGAAGCAAAGATAATAGTATCTGGCGGACGCGGACTCAAAGAACCTGAAGGATTTAAACTTATTGAAGAACTGGCAAACCTATTGGGTGGAGTGGTAGGAGCGTCTCGTGCTGCAGTAGATTCTGGGTGGATATCCAGCGACCATCAGGTGGGACAGACTGGTAAGACAGTGAGGCCAGAACTCTATATAGCCTGCGGGATAAGCGGTGCCATACAGCATCTTGCTGGTATGAGCGGCTCAAGGACAATTGTAGCTATAAACAAGGACCCTAATGCACCTATTTTTAAGGTTGCAGATTATGGTATCGTTGGTGACTTATATAAGGTAATACCAATCCTGATTGATGAAATAAAAAATGCAAAGGATGCATCATCGGTGTCATAGGTTAGAAAGTTTAATTTGACAAAATACCTGCAGAGCAGGCGATCCTGTGGACGGCTGACTTATGCAGGTATTTTTTATTTCTGCATATAGTGATATACTAAATTAATAATCAGTTGATAAGGTGTGAGGTGGATTTATGGGTGAGAGTGTATATGATAACAGATGGTACATACTGGCTGCTGTAATGTTTGGGAGTATGCTGGCCCCTATAGATGGAAGCGTGGTAAATATTGCAATGCCAACTTTATCCAACTATTTTAAAGTGGATATGCTAGTGGTGAGCTGGGTTTCGATGGCATACCTTCTTACAGTCAGCAGCCTGGTAATGACTTTTGGGAGACTGGGCGATATATATGGCTATAAAAGGATATACCAATATGGGCTGCTGCTTTTTACGCTGGCATCTCTGGGGTGCAGCCTTTCAAGCGGGATATATATGCTTATAGCCCTTAGAGTAGTACAAGCTCTGGGAGCGTGCATGCTGCTGGCGATGGCACCTGCTATCATAACCTATGTGTTTCCTTCAAATGAGAGGGGCAAGGCACTAGGCTTTAACGGTATGTCTGTAGCTGTCGGCCTGGCCATAGGACCCAGCCTAGGCGGGTTTTTAATTTCTACACTGGGATGGCCGGCCATATTCTACATAAATATACCCATAGGACTCATAGCATTTTTGTGGGGGAGGGCCATTATACCCGAAAATTTTGAAAAAAAAGATGAAAGATTTGACCTGGTAGGAGCCGGCCTGGCCTTTCTGATGCTTTTCTCACTTCTTCTGTATATAAACCAGGGTGGTAATATAGGATGGCTATCTTATGATGGCATTATACTTATATCCTTGTTTGTTGTAAGTCTGATGTTCTTTATATACATTGAAAGCAAAATTAAGGAACCCATGCTTGACATAAGCCTTTTTAAGATACGTTCATTTACTGCCGGTACAATCGGTGCTCTTTTAAACTTTTCTGGGCAATATATAATGACCTTTTTGACACCCTTTTATCTTTCGTGGAGAGGTTTGAGCCCAGCAGAGGCAGGCATGGTCATGTCTACCTTTCCTCTTTTCATGCTGTTTATGTCGCCGCTGAGCGGTACACTGTCCGACAGATTTGGATCAAGGCTGTTGAGTGCGCTCGGGGCTTTCATAAGTGCAGCAGCACTTTTCCTTATGTCTACCTTGAGTGCAGGTACATCCAGAATCTATATAATGGTCATCCTTGCCATGTTTGGTATTGGCAACGGCATATTTCAATCACCAAATAACAGTTCCGTGATGGGTAGTGTACCAAAACAGAGGTTGGGTATTGCATCTTCCTTTTTAGCCACCATGAGAAATTCAGGTATGGTCATGGGCGTTGCCCTTGGCAGTGCCGTCTTCAGTTATATGAATCAGTATTTTTTATCTACATTGAATCTTCCTGGGAATATGCTTTCTTCTTTAGCTTTCATATACGCCATTAGGACATCATATGTAACAGGTGCCATGCTTGACATCGCCTGTACAATTATATCTTTACTCAAGGACAAAAATTCTTGATTTAACTTGTAATATAAGTTGCAGGTTTGAGTATAACTCACGTATTCCACAAAGGCCTGATAACATCAGCGACAGGATGGGGGTAGAGGTTGGTTGTGGCATGGTATTGTACAAGACCTATTGTGAGCATATATACTTGATAATTTATTAATAAAGTTTTATGATAGTGTGTAATAACAGGGAGGTATGAAGATGGGAGAGAAGATACTTTTGACACCCGGTCCTACTATGTTGCCTGACAGGGTAAAAAAGGCTATGGAAAGCCAGCCTTTGTTTCACCGTTCTGATGAGTTCTACAGGATATTTTCCGAATTTAATGAGAGTTTAAAGAGGATATTTAAAACCAGCCAGCCCGTTATAACACTTACATCATCGGGTACAGGGGGTTTGGAGGCTCTGGTTTCCAATATATTTTCACGCGGAGATAAGGCCCTTGGGGTTACAATTGGAGAATTCGGAGATAGGTTTATTGAGATTGCTGAGTCATACGGGGTGGAAGTAGATGAACTGAGGTATGAATGGGGGACAGCGGCCAGGCCTGATGATATTGAGAGAAGGGTTAGAAGTAATAGTTATAAGGCCGTGTTAATTACACATAATGAGACCTCAACCGGTGTGGTGAATGATATTAAAACTATTGCAGAGATATGTCATAGATATAATGTGCTCATACTGGTCGATGCTGTAAGCTCACTGGGCGGGCTGGAACTGGATATGGATGGCTGGGGGCTGGACGGGGTGGTAACCTGTTCGCAGAAGTGCCTTATGGGCCCACCAGGCCTGGCCTTTGTAGCTCTATCTGAGAGAGCATGGCAAGAGACAAAAAAGTCTGACCTGCCGCACTTCTATTTTGACCTGAATAAGGCCAAAAAGGGAACTGAAAAAATAAATCCTGATACACCATACACACCTGCTGTAAACACTATAATGGCTGCTTACGAGGGATTGAACATGCTGGATAAAAACTTGGATGCGGTATATATAAGGCAAAGGATAATAGGGAATGCGGTAAGAAAGGCTGTTGACCACATTGGCCTTAGGATTTTTGCCAGAGAAAATTATTCTGACTGCATTACAGGTATTTACCTTCCTGATGGTATCTCATCTAAGGAGATAATTGACTATATGTACAAAGAAGGGGTTGTGATAGCCTCTGGTCAGGGCAGATATAGAGGTAATGTAATAAGGCTTGGTCATATGGGATACTGTACAAAAGAGATGCTCATCAAGTGTTTTAATGCCTTGGAAGCCGCCCTGACTGGTTCGGGATTTGAACTGAAGGCTGGTTTATCGATAGAAACTCTGGATAAAGAATTGGGGGAATTAAGTTGAAGGTATTGATTGCGGAGAGAATATCAGATGCTGGATTGGATGAACTGAAAAAAGAAACCGATGTAGAGGTAAGACTGGGCCTCAAGCGAGAAAAGCTTTTAGAAATTATAAAGGATTTTGATGCACTTATAGTGAGGAGTGAGATTAAGGTAGACAGTGAGCTGATGGAAGCAGCTCCCAATCTGAAGGTTGTAGGAAGAGCAGGTAATGGTATAGACAACATAGACCTTAAAGAGGCTACAAGAAGGGGTATAATTGTAGTAAACACTCCAGACAGTAATGCTATATCTGCCGCAGAACACACCATAGGTCTTATTATAGCTATAGCAAGGAATATTCCCCAGGCAGCTCATGCAGTAAAGTCACAGGATTTTCATAGGAACAAATACAAAGGTGTAGAGCTTTATGGAAAGACACTGGGTATAATAGGGCTTGGAAGAATTGGTTCTCTTGTTGCTAAAAGGATGAAGGCCTTCGAGATGGAGGTTATTGCCTATGACCCGTATATTTCCTCGGAAATATTTGATGAGATTGGTGTTAAAAAAGCAGAAACTCTGGAAGACCTTTTAAGAAACTCTGATATTATAACCATCCATACTCCAAAGACTCGTGAAACAGTCGGCATGATAGGAGAAAAAGAGCTTGCCATTACCAAAAAAGGTGTGAGAATAGTAAACTGTGCAAGGGGTGGACTTATAAATGAAAGGGCACTATGTGAATATCTGAAGTCTGGCCATGTGGCAGCAGCTGCCATAGATGTTCTTGAAAAGGAGCCATCCTATGAGGGCGATAATACAGGATTTTACAACCCACTTATAGAATTGCCCAATGTAGTCATAACACCTCATCTGGGTGCATCGACCGTAGAGGCACAGAATAATGTAGGCATAACAGTTGCAAGGGAAGTCCTCTCTGCGCTGAAGGGGCAGTTTACGTCCAATGCCTGTAACATCCCATCTATTGACAGGGAAATGCTGGATCTCATAAGACCATATATGAAGCTGGCTGAGATAATGGGGAGTTTTTATTATCAAATAGAAAGTACACCGGTAAAGACAATAGAGGTGCTCTTCAGCAAAGGGCTTTTAAATACGGAAATACTAACCAATGCTATTCTCATGGGTTTGCTTTACCCCATCGTAGAGGAGAGGGTAAACTTTGTCAATTCCAGATATCTATGCATGGAGAGAGGTATTCAGATCATAGAGGGGATATTGAACGACGGTGACGATTACAGCAATCTGATAGATCTGAAGATAGTGAATGAAAAAGGACAGGAGGTTAGATTTAAGGGGACGGTTTATGGGAGAGATGAAATAAAGATAGTGGAATATATGGGATATGATGTCAACTTTGAACCGGCTCAGTATATGCTGTTCATAAGAAATGAGGATAAGCCGGGGGTTATAGGATATATAGGAAATATACTGGGTGAATATGGGGTAAACATTGCTACCATGCATGTCACAAGGAGAAAAGAAGAAGGCCTGGCCTTGATGATGCTCGGTGTGGACTCCCCTGTGCCTGATGAGGCTATCTACCGGCTTGTGAATGTGAACGGCATAATAACAGCTAAGGCTATAACCCTGAATCCATAAATAAAGTATCCATCCGGCGTCAGGCCCAGTATCATCTTATCTGGTGCCCGTGCCGGATGGTACTTCCACATTTGCCCATAACTAAGAGTGCTGTAGGGTGCCATGCCCCATCAGCTATCACATAAAGTCAACACTCTTTAATATAGTCTTCAGCCTTGTCAAACATATACCCTACGAATTGAGGCTCATGAGCATCAGAGCTAAGCACTAGACTAACGCCCTCCTCTTTGAATATCTTTAACATATCAGGTGAGGGATATATTTCCTTAACAGGTTTTCTAAGTCCAGCGGTGCTGACCTCTACGGATATGCCTGCCCTCTTTATTTCTTTTGCCAGACTGGCATAGATATTGGTAAAGTCAGTCTTAGGCCTGAAGCCAAAAATTTTAACCAGATCGATGTGGCCTATTGCATCAGCAATCCCACTCTTAATAAGATTGAACATTGTCCTATAATATTCGTTATATACCTCATCTATATCCTTTTTGTCCCAGTATTTTATATCTAAATCTATGCCGAAGTCGCCAAGCCAGTGAATAGAACCTATCACATAATCAAAGTGGTAATCAGCTAAAAAATCTTTGATTTCCTTTTCTCTTTCAGGTATATAGTCCATTTCGGTGCCGAGCTTTACCGGCAGTCCAATCCTTTTAGCCTCTTTAATGAGATTGATGTATTCATCTATATCCTCAGTCTGCCTCTGGGCTACCCATTCGCCCCTGAAAGCGTCAGTAAAAATCAAATCTCTGGCCTGCTTAAAACGATAAGCGTGCTCTGTAATGTATATACCGTCAAGCCTCCTGTTCCTTGCTACCTTGATGAACTCATTTAACCATTCTATTGTGTATGGGCCATTTTCGATATGGACATGGTTGTCCCACATGTAAATCACTCCATTTTCTTTATCATCAGTTTATTGTTATTATCTATTATGATACCACAAGAAAGGATGGAGGAAAATGAAGACGAAAGTATATTTTGCCGATCTAAAAGCTACATCCAGAGCAACAGGCTGGTAAATTATGTGAAAGGAGTGGCGAACAAGATAAAAATATAATGGTAAGCCATTTTCTATTCATGCCAATACCCTATATAAAGGCAGCAGGAGTGATAGCACCGATCATATTGACGTTGCAGGAAGAGAGCTGTATCAAATGTATATTATCATAGGAAGTTTAAGACCGTATTTTTTATAAAGATTGTATTATAAGCAGTGAATCATATATAATATAGACGAGAGGAGGTTTAATATGAAAAACTCACTTATTGTCCTTGTTGTTGTAGTAGGTATAATAATAGGGCTTGTAGGATATGTTTTTGGCATGTATAACAGCATTGTAGCGGCTGAGGAGAATGTAAACAGCATGTGGAGCCAGATAGATACCCAGCTTCAGAGGCGGGCTGACCTTATACCCAATCTGGTTGAGACAGTAAAGGGTTATGCCGCCCATGAACAGGCAGTCTTTGATAGTGTAAACGAGGCAAGAACTAAACTGCTGTCCGCTGGTTCTGTGGCAGATGCCGCTCAGGCTAATGAAGAATTGAACAGTGCCCTTGGAAGACTCCTTGCCATATCAGAAGCCTATCCTGAGTTAAAGGCTGACGCCAACTTCAGGGCTTTGCAGGACGAACTTGCAGGAACAGAGAACAGGATCGCTGTGGCCAGAAGGGACTATAACAATGCTGTACAGTCATATAACACCAAGATAAGGCGCTTTCCAGCGTCGATCATAGCCGGCATGTTCGGCTTTGAGCAAAAACAGTATTTCCAGGCAGAAGATGGAGCAAGAGAGGTACCGAAAGTTGACTTTTCAGGGAGTGGTAAATGATGCGTAGGCTACTCCCTTTACTTTTAATAATACTTTCCATATCCATACCAGCTTTTGCTGCGCCGCCTGTACCGCCTAAACCCAATACCATAAACTATGTTTATGATTACGCAAATATTATAAACCCAGCCGATGAGGAAACTATGAGATCTCTGGGGAAGGAAATTGACAGTGAGACCGGTGCCCAGATAGTGGTGGTCACGGTTGATGATATGGGCGGCTATCCAATTGAAGATTATGCCTTGGAGCTTTTCAGGAAGTGGGGTATAGGAAACAAGGAGAAAAACAATGGAGTCCTGCTTATAGTCAATAAAAAGAACCTGATGGAAAATACAAGCGGCAAGGTTAGAATAGAGGTTGGTTACGGCCTGGAAGGGGCTATACCTGATTCTGTAGCGGGAAGGATTTTAGATGACTATGTACTGCCATCATGGGATAACAACAACTATTCCGAGGGGATATTAAATGGATATATGGCCATAGCAAAAGAGGTAGCCGATGAGTATGGTGTTGATATAGAATCACTCAAGTCCATGCCTGGTGTAAGTGGACCTTCTCAGGATAGTGACGGCAGCATTCGTGATCTCATCCTTATATTGATTCTTATTTTCTTCATATTTCCATTCATAGGCGGAAGGGGCCGGAGATCTGTAAGAAGGAGCATCTGGTGGGGCGGTTTTGGGCCAGGCGGTTTTGGCGGAGGTGGCTTCGGCGGAGGCGGCTTTGGCGGAGGCGGCTTCGGTGGAGGTGGCTTTGGCGGAGGCTCCTCCGGTGGTGGCGGAGCCAGCAGATAAAAAGCGACCCAAACCGGGCCGCTTTTTAATCTGACATTTTACTTTTATACAAAATATATGAGTATATTGTCACAATGAGAGAAGCAGCAATAATGCCTCCTATTTCTGACATGGCAGCAAATTTACTATTTATAAGCAATAGAAAAAGGCCGAGAATTCCCACCAGCACAAAAAGCCAGCCACCGAGTCTATGTGTTTTTTTCCATACATCATCATCAGAAAGTGTCCATGGATTTTTTATTCCAACGAAGAAGTTTGGTCTTATCCTTGTGAGCACATTACCTAGGATAATGAACAACAAGGATAGTCCTATGGTCATATAAGCAGTCATGTCAATCTTATAGCCCAATGAGGCAGATAGAACTATTACATGCATGGCAGTCAAAAAAGCAAATATTGCTATTATAATAGTATCATAAGCCCCTTCAAATTTTTTATAGTTCTTTCTTCTGGGGTCTATGTTGGGAAGGTATATAAATAGGGGATAAAATATTAAAAGCATAATAGGTATCATAAAGGCACCTTGAAACTTACCGGCATAGCTATCTATTTCCCCATGGTAATTCCAGTGCACCGGCATCTTATCCGGCAGGATTGGATACACGATCATTGTAAGTATAAAGCTTAACGCAACAAATCCCAATAATATCCATTTAGTCTTGTTTATCTTCATTTCTATCATTCCTTCCTGGCTGAAGATAATTTAACATAATTGAGAGCATCTCCTCTATCACTGTCGTATTCAGGGAATAGTATATGTTTTGTCCCTTTCTCTCATCCAATATGAGGTCTGCCTGCTTCAAGATATTGAGGTGGTGAGAGATACTTGGCTTTGTAATATTAAACCTATCGGCTATTTCTCCTGCTGTCATGTCTCTATCATGCAGCATTTCAAGTATTTTTCTTCTATTAGGGTCAGAAAGAGCTTTAAAAATTTCATTTATTTTCATTTAATCGCCTCTTAGATATTTAGAAAAATATCTAAATATATTATATGCTCCTATCAATGAAAAATCAATGCTAAACTGCTGCAAATGATCCTAATCACGCCTTAAGTCGGGTTTTCCAAAAACCACCGTGGTTTTAGATTTGGAAGTGATGCTAAACATTCAATAGGTAAAGATAAAGCATACATTTTCTGCCATCATACAGATGGCAGTAACACATGCATTGAGAATAAAATCCTGAGTCTTCTTCCGGGTATTATGACACCCACAGAAGCAATGACAGCCCGGGAAAATGGCGTACAGATTGTTAAAGTGTTTCCTGCCGGAGTCTTGGGTCCAAACTATATAAAACAGTTAAAGGGGCCCCTATCTCAGATTGATATGATGGCAGTCGGAGGGGTAAATCTTGACAACTTTAGCGATTTTATAAAGGTCAGGCTATCAATGATAAGTTTGCTTCACTTTTTGTGGAGAGTGAGCTGTTATATCACCAAGTATGGCTATGAAATTGCTGCATTACCTTATGGTACGCTATTTTCTTTGTAGTTGATTTATGCTATTATTTAGTATGTTATTGTTTAATCTGATATCATAAGAAAGGGTGGGGGAAAATGAAGGCGAAGGTATATTTTGCTAATCTCAGGGCTACATCCAGAGCTACCAGCCTGGTAAATAAGGTAGGAATGCTCTTTGAGGTGGCAGGCTTTAAGGATATAATAGTTCCCAATGAACCTGTAGCCGTAAAGATGCATTTTGGTGAAAAGGGAAACACCGCATTTTTAAACCCTATATATGTGAGGGAAGTGGTAAACAGGATAAAGAAATATAAGGGTAAGCCATTCCTTACTGATGCCAATACACTGTATAAAGGCAGCAGGAGCAACAGCGTTGACCATATTAATACGGCCATTGAGAACGGGTTTGCTTATGCTGTTGTAAATGCACCCATAATCATCTCCGATGGCATATTCAGCCAGAACTTTGTAGAGGTGGAGATTAACAAAAAGCATTTTGATAAGGTAAAGATAGCTTCTGACATTTTTTATACTCAGTCTATGATGGTGCTTGCACACTTTAAGGGACATGATACAGCAGGCTTTGGTGGTGCTATTAAGAGCCTCGGCATGGGTTGTGCCTCTGCTGCAGGCAAACAGCAACAGCATTCAACAGCCAAGCCACACTCAGTAAGTAAATGCAGGACATGTCGTGTCTGTGCACAGTGGTGTCCAACTAATGCCATAACAGTGCTGGAGGATAGAATATCCATAGACCAGGAAAAGTGCAATGGTTGTGGAGAGTGCATACCATTATGCCCGGATAGGGCTATAGAGCCAGAATGGGGTACAAAGATGGACGAATTTGTTGAGAGGATGACGGAGTATGCCTATGGCGCTATGAAAGGAAAGGAAGGCAGGCTTGGATTTATTAACTTTGTCATGGATGTATCGCCACTGTGCGACTGTACTCCCTGGAGCGATGTACCTATTGTACCGGATATAGGCATACTGGCTTCTACTGATCCTGTGGCAATAGATCAGGCCAGCATGGATCTGGTAAACAAGGCTCAGGCTATGGTCGGTTCAGTGTTGGACGGCCATTATCACGAAGGGCAGGATAAATTTGAAGCAGCTAATCCTGATACCAAAGGCTATTTGCAGTTATCCTATGCCGAGCAGCTGGGCATGGGGTCCAGGGATTATGAACTGGTAGAGGTAATATAAATAAAAGGGGTAAAAGGCCCCTTTGTCATTTTTTAAATATGTTGTTTAAGGCAAACTCGATGGTAGAGAACACAATCACTATTGCCCAGCTGTCGAGGTTTAAAGGCGTTGTTTTAAATATAAGGCGTAGTGGGGGTATGTAAAGCACAATAAGAAGTAATATAAATGATGATAGGCATGCCAGTATCAAATATATGTTTTTGAAGAGGCCTGCTTCAAATATGGTGTGTGCCTCTGAGCGGCATTCCAAGGCGTTTAGAAGTTCAGCAATTATAAGTGTAGCAAAAGATACAGTCCTGGAGAGCTCCACGTTACCATTGGATAGATATTGTGTCAAAGAAAATGCCGTTAAGCTGCTGGCGCCTATTATCAATCCTGAAAAGAGTATGTGGGGTCCGAGTCCTCTGGAAAAAATACCCTCATTTGTAGGTCGTGGAGGCTTTTCCATTATGTCTGGTTCGGGAGGATCCATACCAAGCGCCAGGGCAGGCAGGCCGTCAGTGACAAGGTTGATCCATAAGATCTGCAAGGGTATTAAAGGTAGGGTCATGTTTATTGCTGTGGCTACAAACATCATCAACATCTCACCTAAATTACAGGATAGAAGGTATCTTATGGATTTTCTTATGTTATCGTAGATAATCCTGCCTTCCATTATAGCCTTGACTATCGAAGTGAAGTTATCATCTAAGAGTATCATGCTGGCGGCTTCCTTTGCTACTTCTGTACCGGATTTCCCCATGGCTATACCTATGTCTGCCTCTTTCAGGGCAGGGGCATCGTTTACTCCATCTCCTGTCATGGCGACAATATAACCGTTTTTCTTTAAGGCCCTGACTATCCTGAGTTTATGGCCAGGGTTTACCCTGGCAAATACCCTGATATTTTTGACCTTTTTTTCAAATTCCTTATCGCTTAACTTATCAAGTTCTTCTCCTGTGATAGACTCATTTGTATTGTTACATATTCCTATCTCCTTAGCTATAGCCATGGCTGTAATCCTGTGGTCTCCTGTTATCATTACGGGTATTATACCGGCACGCTTGCAGGAGAGGACTGATTCCGTTACACCTGTGCGTGGTGGGTCTACCATGGCCATAAGGCCTAAGAAGGTCAATGAGGATTCAATCTCGGAGGGTTTCAATTCTCTGGGTATGAAATTGATTTTTTTATAGGCCAGGCCAAGCACTCTCATGGCACTACCTGCCATCTCATTATTCACGCTTGTTATCATCCTCTTATAGGTTAAGCTAAGAGGCATTACTTTATTTTCAACCTGATAACTTGAGCACAGTTCTATAAGCCTGTCTGGAGCACCCTTTACAAATATATATATATCTCCATTGGAGGAACGAAAAATAGTGCTCATTAATTTTCTGTCAGAGTCAAAGGGAATCTCACCCACAGGTTTAAACATGGTGAGCAGGTTCTTAGAAGTATAACCAGCCTTGTGGGCAACCACAAGCAGAGCTGTCTCAGTTGGATCGCCTACAGCCTCTACGTTGCCTTTTTTGGGGATGCGTAGCTCTGACTTGTTACATAAAACTGCTGTTTTCAAAAGCAGGTCCATAGTCGGAAAGCTGCGAATATTGGCTTTTTTACCGCTTATGGAGAAATTGCCTTGAAGATTAAAGCCGATTCCGGAGACGTCAATTATTTTATTATCTACGAAAATCTTTTTTACCGTCATTTTATTTTCGGTCAATGTACCTGTCTTATCGGAACATATCACATTGGTACAACCCAGTGTCTCCACTGCAGGTAGCCTTCTTACAAGGGCATTTCTCTTCAGCATATTCTGCACACCTATGGCAAGTGATACAGTTACAATTGCCGGTAATCCCTCAGGGATAGCAGCAACGGCCAGGCTTATACCTGCAAAAAACATGTTGTAGGTTGACTGGCCATACAATATTCCAAGGATTATCATAATAAGGCATATACCAAGGCTTATCCCAACCAGTTCTTTACCAATCCGGTCCAATCTTTTCTGGAGAGGGGTAGAATCATCTTTTATATCCTGAAGCATGTCTGCTATCTTTCCCATCTCCGTATTCATGCCGGTTGCAAGCACATATGCTTTTCCATTGCCGTTTACGACGGGACAACCCATATACACCATATTTTCTTTCTTTATATCTATAAACATACCTCCGGATATCTTGACTGTGGATTTATGCACAGGTAACGACTCACCTGTGAGCAGAGACTCATTGACTGTAATATTGTTTGCCTCTATCAGTGCAGCATCTGCAGGTACGACATCACCTGCCTTGATCAGTATAACATCCTGAGGCACCACCATGCTTGCCGAAATCTCCATAATTTTACCATTCCGTATGACATGAGCGCTTGGTGCTGACATTTCTTTCAATGCCTCTAAGGAACGCTCCGTCCTGTATTCCTGTATAAAGCCGAATACAGCATTAATTACTACTATTATCAATATGGCTGAGGCATCAATAATTTCACCTAAGAAAAAAGAAATAACCGTAGCTGCGATGAGCACAAGAACTATGAAGTCGGTGAACTGGCTTAGGAATATTTCTATTGCTGTTTTCCTCTTTTTCTTCTTGAGTTCATTAGTGCCAAACTGCCTTAGCCTGGCTTCTGCTTCCATGTCTGAAAGACCATTGATATCTACATTTACATTGAAAAAATATATATCATCCTTTTCTATACCTTTATTTGTTTTTAGCATAACAGACCTCCTCTCATAACATTTATATTAAGACCTTATGGACTAAATAACTATATATTTTTTGTATTTAGTAGCAGGATTTAGCAGTAATGAGTCGAATAAATTTTATATAAAAATTTTTATATTGCGGACATATCATGACATGGTGGGGTATTATAATAAAATCAGTGAAGGGGGTGTGGAAAATAAGGGTAGAGATAAGCTTTACAAGTAACAATGAACTGGTTTTGCCCTTAAACTACAACCATATATTACAGGCCTTCATATATAAAAATATTACAGACAAAGCCTATGCTAAATTTCTCCACGACAGGGGCTATGAGGTATACAAAAAGACTTTTAAGCTATTTACCTTTGGAAGATTGGAGGGGAGATTTAGGATTTTCCCTGGCAGGATAATGCTGTTCCCACCGCTTAAGCTTGTAGTGTCTTCTGCAGTTGATGACTTCATCAATGATTTTTGTGAGACACTTTTGAAAAGAGATGACCAGCAGCTTTTAGATCAAAAGGTTTTTGTAGAGTCGCTGAGTGTATATGACAGAAAGATAAGAGGTAATGAAATTACTATAAAGATGTTATCCCCTCTTGTAATGTATAGTACTGTTGATATTAAAGACAAAAAGTTTACCTACTATTATTCACCATGGGATAAGGACATCTCTGGTATGTTGAAGACAAACCTTATAAAAAAATATATGGCTATAAGTGGCTGTTTCCCTGGTGGGCAAGATTTTGATATGGACACAATTGGTCCAAAGGACAACAGGTATCAAAAGATAATAAACTATGAGGGGACCGTGATAAAGGGTTGGATGGGCATTTATAAGATAAAGGGCAGTCCTGAGCTTTTAAAGGTTGCATATGACTGCGGTCTTGGCAGTAAAAGTTCTATGGGTTTTGGATGTTGCGAAATATTAGAAGGAGGTGAGAGGGATGCTTGAGGCGATAGAGAATTTGGGCGGCCTGGCCATAGAGGAAAACCCCAACGATTTTTTGAGCGCAATAACCCTGGACTTGCCAAAAGAAAAAAATGGGAAAAAGCAGCATCTTATAAGGATTTATTTTGATACGAGAAGTGATACTATATCAGTAGCCCCTAAACAGATAGATGATGGCACTAAAGATGAATACCTCTGGGTAGGAAATGCAGATGGTGCTATGAGCCCGCAGTGGTACTTTACGACAACAAATGTAGAGTATCTTTTGTCACAGACCATACCAAACTATATTGATATCCTCGATGACCCTGTGTCAAGAAAAAAGTTCGAGGTGATACGTGATAAATTTTATTATGATCTGGGAGGACAGCAGGGTAGCAGGAAAAGATACAGGTATGTGTTTAATGTGGAAAAGTATGGCCTGGCCACTGAGGGTTGGATAAAAGACACATACATGGATGAGGATAAGGGACAGGATGCCAAAAAGATGGTCTCTGAAGTCAAGAAGGTCTTTATGGACTGGGTGAAAAAGGAAACCAATCTTACTGACAAGGAAATAGCCCTCTTCACGCTGATAGTGGATGGTAAACCCCTTGTAAAGGATGACGAGTACCAGAGGCTGGTCATAAGAAAAAAGGTTGAAGACGTATTTGAAGGTGCAGAAGATGGAGTATGTTCTATCTGCAGTGAGGAGAAAAAAGTTACAGATAACACTACAAAGTTTAAGCTCAAGTACTATATGACAGACAAGAAGGGCTTTTCTTCCAATGTTTCAGGGAGGTTTATAAAAAATTTCCCAATATGCCAGGAATGCTATACAAAGGTCCTGGTAGGTGAAGCCTACACAATGAACAGGATGGGCACCCGGATTGCAGGTCTTGACCTCTATGTAATACCGGATATTCTCTTTAAACCTGATGTGGATATTTTCAATATAGACGAATGGAGCAGTTATATAAAAAACAGCTTTAATACTGTTGTATCCAAAAAAGGTCTTGAGGATTTTGAGAGGTCTTTAAAGGGGTATATAGATTATGAGAATTTTAAAAACAACTATATTTTAAACCTGCTGTTTTATGAGAGAAACCAGGCGGAATTCAAAGTGCTAAAACTCATCAAAGATGTGCCCCCATCAAGGATTGATTTAATAAAAAAGCGCTTTGGCGAGGTTGAAACGGTTATGAATGGTATAATGGGGGAAGACATGGCATGGCATATAGACCTTGATAGAATTTATCATCTTATTCCCTTAAAAAGCACGCAGAGGGATATAGAGTATAGAAAGCTACTGGAGCTTTATGATGAGATATTCTCTGACAAAATGGTTTCTTATCAGTTTTTGGTGGGCCAGGCCGTGGAGATGAGTCAGGTTTATTATTTTAATGAGTTTGGCCAATACAATGTGAGCCTCAGAGGTGATATGGAATGGGACACAGCCTTTTCATACGTTATACTGCAAGAAAATATACTAATGGATGGCTTAAGAAGGCTTGGAATATTAGAGATAGGAGGCAGGGCAATGGACTATAGCACGCTGAATGTAGACGAAAAGACAAAAGAGTTTTTACAGGAAATGAAATATGACGAACCAAAGACGGCCATGTTTTTATTTGGCAACCTCATAGCGGAAATTGCCTCGGCGCAAAGGAGGGATGGTAAAAAGAACAAACCCATACTTAACAAGCTAAACTATCAAGGTATGAGCTGGAGTAAAATACAGAGACTTACGGGGGAAGTGTTTGAAAAACTGAGACAGTACGATGTGCTCAAATACAATGAACAGAAATGGGCAGAGTGTATCAGGCTTTTTGACATGACACGTAGTCTGTATGACGGGAAATGGCCGTTAAATGATAGGGAAAACATATACTATATCCTTTCCGGCTATGGCTTTGCCACAGTAAGTGCAATAAAACGTGGCGGCAATAATCAAAACGATACTGAGGAGGTAACTGAAAATGAACAACAGTGAGATCTTATTTGTCTATGATGCAAAAATGTGCAATCCAAACGGTGACCCTGATGAGGAAAACAGGCCGAGGATGGACTATGACAGGCAGAGGAATCTGGTAAGCGATGTAAGGCTAAAACGGTATATCAGGGACTACCTTGAAGAAAACGGATACGAAATATATGTAACCCGCATAGATGACAGGGCCGTCACTGCGGGAGAGAGATTGAAGGCGCTACTTGGTCATGATGCCACTAATGAAGATATAGATGAGATATTAACCAAACTCATCGATGTGAGAATGTTTGGCGCTACGATGCCTATTAAAGGCGAAAGGAGAGGAGCGGGGGCATCGCTATCCCTGACAGGACCAGTACAGTTTAACTGGGGTTATTCCATTAACAAAGTGGATCTTGTAGAGAGCAATGGCATAACCTCGCACTTTGCCTCGGAACAGGGAAGTGGACAGGGTACAATGGGTAAAGACTACAGGGTATACTATTCTCTCATTGCTTTTCATGGTATAGTCAGTGGCAAAAGAGTGCGCGAGACCAACCTTACGGATGAAGATGTATCCCTTTTGGACAAAGCACTTATAAAGTCTATACCTCTTCAAGCTACAAGGAGTAAGATAGGACAGTATCCAAGGCTGTATATGAGGGTGGAATATACATCTGATGAAGACTTTATAGGAGATCTGAGGAATTATATATCCCTTGACAGATACGAGTCCTTAAGAGAGCCATCTGATTTTGCCATGGATTTAAGCAGGCTTAAAGATATATTAGTAAGTAATAATAATATAATTTCAAAGATAAATCTATGGTATAGCGGTGAAATGAGGTTTACAGCAAAAGGTAAGGAAGCACCTGTAGAAGACCTTTTAGGGGAGGAACTAAAAGACAAGATAAATATCCTGGAATATTAAAGAGGGATTAAAAATGGAGATAGATAACCTGCTGGTTTTTGATGTATGCGGTAAAATGGCTCACTTTAGAAAATATTATACTAATTCATCCTCCCTGTCATATATGTTTCCTCCGCGGACAGTTGTTACAGGTATAATTGCGGCTGTCCTTGGTATGGAAAGGGATTCGTATTATGAAGATTTTTCTTCTGAAATCTGTCATATAGCAGTCTCTGCAAGAGTTCCACTAAGAAAAATAATGCAAACTGTGAATTATTTACAGACTAAAGACTTAAATGGTCTAAATGGCAGCAGGGGTCATACCCAGGTGCCATTGGAGATCATACTGCCTGAAGGGGATATGATCATATACCGTATTTATTTTACTCATCGAAACATGGATATCGTGGAGAAATTAAAAAATTATCTTCAGAGCGGAAAGACATTTTATCCAATATATATGGGTATATCAGAGTTTTTAGCTGTACCCAGTTATGTTGACTGCATATCAAAGGACAACATAATAGTGCATAGTCCTGGTATGCCGGTACAGGTAAGCACTGTATGCAATTCCAATATAATTGAAGATAAGGGACTAAAGTTTTCGGACAATACCGGCACAGTGCTACAGTATATAAAAGAGAAAGCACCCCTTGAGTTTGATAGAGATAGAAACATAAAATCCACTGCAAACTTCATATGTGAGAAAAATTCAGGGAAGATATCCGGTGTTTTCTCCGTACCAGCATATGAGATAAGATACAATGGGCAACAAGAGAATATTGTATTTATGGAGGGAAATTTATGATATTTTACTCCCATATAGACAGGGACAATAACAACAACATCACTGCCAAAAGGGAACTGGGACAACATTTAATTAATGTTGCATCTACAGTAAAAGATATAATAGCCAATTCTTACGTGGAAAATAGAGAGAGACTCTCAGATATCGGATGGATAGTCGGCCTTTGCCATGACTTCGGCAAGTTTACTACCTATTTTCAGGATTATCTTTTAGAAAATACAAAATTGGGGCAGAAGAAAAACCATGGGTTTATATCTGCCCTTTTTTCTTCTTATCAGATAAAACACCTTTTTAAAGACAAAGAATATATGCCTTTGTTTGTATATTTTATGGTTTTGCATCACCATGGTGACCTGAAAAACCTGGATGTTGACCTGATTTTATCAAAGGAAAGTGAATACAATACAGATTTAAAAGAAAAGCTTGATATTACAAGACTGCAGGTGGAGGATATGACCAGAAATATTGGTGATATTAAGGACGTCTACAGAAAACTGGACCCCTCAGTTGACGTGGGCGGTTTTTTGCAGGACTGGGAAGACTTTTATGATGAACTCAACAGACTTAAATTTAAATATATAAACAGCAAAAGAATAACTGTAGATATGCGCATCAAATACTCTATATATATGCTCTTTATCTATTCTGCGCTTATTGACTCTGATAAGAGAGAAGCAGGTAGGGTAGGGTCAGTTGAAAGGAAGAAAATACCGGCGTATGTAATAGACAGATATAGACACGCTAATTTTTCAGACAAACATGACGAACCAATGGCATGGATAAGAGACGAAATATATGATTCAGTAAATAAGAATATAAAAGGCCTGGACCTCAACAAACACATACTGACTATAACGGCACCCACAGGTTCTGGTAAGACAATTACAGGTTTTTCTGCTGCAGTTAACCTTAGAGACAGGATAAACTCAGAGAAGGGATATACACCGAGAATTGTATACGCTCTTCCGTTTACCAGTATAATTGACCAGAATTATGATACGATACACAAGATATTGGAGGGCATAGATGATTTTAAAGAAAATGAGAATTTATATATTATAAAGCATCATCATCTTGCTGATGTAAAATATATGGAAGATGACAAGGAAAGGCCAGTGGATGAATCCCTTGCCCTGATTGAAGCGTGGGAATCTGAGATTGTGGTTACAACGTTTATTCAGTTTTTCTATACCCTTATTGGATACAGGAACAGGATGCTAAAAAAATACCACAATATAGCAGGATCTATAGTTATCTTGGACGAGGTACAAAACATACCGATGGAATACTGGGGTGACGTGGGTAAGGTATTGAAATATACATCAGAGATACTGAATATGTATATTATCCTTATGACAGCTACGAAACCATTGATTTTCGGAGAGGGAGAATATGTAGAGCTTGTTGACACACCAGATAAATACTTTAAAGGATTGGATCGGGTCTCTCTGCTTCCTAATATGAAAGAGATGGATATAGAATCGTTTACAGAAGAAATTGTACAAAATTATGACCCCTATAAATCATACATGATTGTCATGAATACGATAGTAAGCTCCATAGAAGTCTTTGAAAAACTAAAAGAAAAGATGAAAGACAGGTATAAAGAAAACATGCCCGAGTTTATTTATCTCTCTGCCAATATAGTGCCGTATCGTAGAAAAAGGAAGCTTGAGGAAGTAAAGAGAAAGCTTAAAGCAGGTAAAAAACTATTTATTGTCTCGACACAGGTGGTGGAGGCGGGCGTTGATATAGACCTCGATGTGGTGATAAGGGATATAGGGCCATTTGACTCAATTATGCAGGTGGCCGGCAGATGTAACAGGGAAAATGGCCCACAGAAAGGGAAAGTATTTGTTTATAACCTTATAAGGGATAGCGGCAGGTATTATTATGAGCATATATATGGAAAGGTTCACTGCTTTACAACCAGAGAAATATTAAAAGACGAAAGAGAAATAAATGAGGGTAGCTTTTTGGGCATGATAGAGGCATATTTTGAAAAAGCAAGAGAGAGGACAGCCAGTGTCAATGGTGCTCTTGTAAAAGCTATTGCTGATATGAGGTTTGATGATAAAGAAAAAAACGTAAAAGATATTGAGTATGTCTCTGACTTTGAACTTATAGATGAGCTACCAGGTTATGTAGATGTATTTATAGAGACAGATGATGACGTTGAGGTGACGGTTGACGGAATTACTAAAATGGTGAAGCCGTCGGATATATTTAATTTCTATAAAGAGGGGGTCCTCAATACAAAAGATATGAAGAAAAAGAAGGAAAATTATTTAAAGATAAAGAAATATTTTAGAGAATTTGTCATATCCGTCAATTCTAGATATCTGCCAGAAGAGCTTGAAGTCTGGCATGGCTCAAACCTTTACCGGATATCTGCTGATGCGTTGGATCTGTATTATGATGATACTATAGGCTTTAAGAGGGTTAGGGATGAGAGCATCTTTGTATAACGGAGGGTAGAGTGGTATGGACAAGGAGGAAGAGGTAAGGGTAAATGGGACATTGGTATGGTATTATAACGTGTGCGAGAGAGAGGCATGGCTCATGAGCCATGGTGTGACACCGGATCAAAGTGACGCTAATGTTGAAATGGGCCGCTTTATCCATGAAAAGAGTTATAGAAGAGAGACTAAAGAGGTATCTACCAGTGGTATAAAGATTGACATATTAAGAAAAGAAGACGGCCAGTTGGTCATCGGAGAACTTAAAAAGAGCTCTAGATTTAAAGAAATAACAAAATGGCAGTTAAAATTCTACATGTATGAACTTGAAAAGCAAGGCATAAAGGCAAGAGGTGAACTGCTGTTTCCCGAGGAAAAACGTAAGGAACAGGTATTTCTCACTCAGGAGGACAGACTAAGACTGGATAACCAGATAAAAGAAATATTGCGCCTTGTATATCAAAGCGAACCACCAGAGCCCATTAAGATTGCTTTCTGTAAAAACTGTGCCTATGCAGAATTCTGTTGGGCTTGAAAGAGGTGATGCGATTGAAAAGAAGCTTTTATATAATGAGCGATGGAGAAATAAAAAGAAAAGACAACACGTTTGTCTTTGAAAATGATTCAGGGAAAAAGTATATACCTATAGAGGAACTCAATGATATCTACGTATTTGGAGAACTGACACTTAACAAAAGATTTTTGGAATATGCCAGTCAAAAAGAAGTGCCTGTTCATTTCTTCAATCACTATGGTTACTACATAGGTAGTTTTTACCCAAGGGAACACTTGAATTCAGGGTATATGATTTTAAAACAAGCTGAACATTATTTAGATAGTACTAAGAGACTGTTTTTGGCCAGGCAGTTTGTAGCAGGCTCTGCCCAGAACATACTGCATGTATTGAAATATTATATAAATCGTGACAAAGAAATGCTCAATGATACTTACTATGCTATCGAGGAATTGATGGGAAGACTTGAAGGATGCACTGAAGTAAGTCAGCTTATGGCCATAGAGGGAAATATACGTGACCTTTATTATAAAGCATTCGACTTAATATTGGAAAATCCAGATTTTTCGTTTGAAAAGAGGACAAGGAGGCCCCCGCAAAATTATATTAATACCATGATTAGTTTTGGCAATTCCATTATTTACACTATTGTATTAAGTGAAATATATAAAACACATCTTGATCCTCGAATTGGTTATCTTCACTCTACAAACTTCAGGCGGTTTACCTTAAATCTTGACGTATCTGAAATTTTCAAACCCATAATTGTAGACAGGATGATTCTCACACTCATAGGTAAAAAAATGATTACAAAAAGTGATTTTGATAAAAACGCAAATGGGATTATAATGAAAGACAAAGGAAAACAGTTAATACTTCAAGAAATTGACAAAAAAATGGGTGTGACTATAAAGCACAGAGAACTTGGAAGAGAAGTATCCTACCGGACAATAGTCAGGATGGAACTATATAAGCTGGAAAAGCACCTTATGGGAGAAAAAGAATTTAAACCGTTTCAATCAAAATGGTGATTTTAGGAGCACAACGATGTTTGTGATTTTAGTCTATGATGTCAATGAAAAAAGAGTTGCCAAAGCCTTAAAAACATGCAGAAAATATCTTTATTGGGTCCAGAACTCAGTTTTTGAAGGGGAACTATCTGAGGCAAACTACAAAAAACTCAAATTCGAATTGGAAAAAATAATCAATAAGGAGGAAGACTCTGTAATATTTTATACATTTAGGAGTATGAGATATTCTGAAAGAGAATCAATGGGTCTCAAAAAAGGTGGAGATGTTAATTTCTTATAAAAGTCGTCGATGTGCGGTAATGTAAAAATACCTGGGCATCGACGACCCTACTTTATAATCTCTTTTCTTTCTATTTCAACTGTCCATGACATTAAATAATATAACGGCATGTGCTTTAAAGTAAAATGTGCTATAATAAAAATATTAGGTTTTATGCATATTTTGATTAGTTTTTAGCCTACCTCCAAGGAATTGAAACTACTCCATCTGCCTTTTAAATTCATGGAATGTCTGTTGTTTTTAGCCTACCTCCAAGGAATTGAAACAAGATAGCTCCCCAGGAGACCACGGGACGCCACCTGGGTTTTTAGCCTACCTCCAAGGAATTGAAACACAGGATATGCAAAATCAACGGGGTTTCCCCGGTATAGTTTTTAGCCTACCTCCAAGGAATTGAAACCAGGAATAAAATAGGCCTGTGCTCTGATTTCAAACATGTTTTTAGCCTACCTCCAAGGAATTGAAACTTTCTTTTTCCGTCTGGCTGGTGCGCATCTCATCGGTTTTTAGCCTACCTCCAAGGAATTGAAACTTGATAATATCAACGGAAAGCTTGTTGCGGTTGACGTTTTTAGCCTACCTCCAAGGAATTGAAACCAGAAAAACTAACAATATAAAGAAGTTAGAATTCCGGTTTTTAGCCTACCTCCAAGGAATTGAAACGGTGAACATACGAAAGGAGATTCTTGAATGAATAAAGTTTTTAGCCTACCTCCAAGGAATTGAAACCGCCGTTAGATTCCATTCTCTTCCTTTCTTCGTCGAGTTTTTAGCCTACCTCCAAGGAATTGAAACATAAGGGGGGCATTTTTGGCTTTTTCAGCCTCTTTGTTTTTAGCCTACCTCCAAGGAATTGAAACAAAGAGCAGCGGCGTTGAGGAAGCTGCCATTGCATTTGAGTTTTTAGCCTACCTCCAAGGAATTGAAACTGGGCCAATATGCTGTACTCAGCCTTCGGAGACTCTGTTTTTAGCCTACCTCCAAGGAATTGAAACTTGGTGTATCGGGAGCATATCCCGGAGTTACAGCATGTTTTTAGCCTACCTCCAAGGAATTGAAACTCTGAAGAAGGCGCTGAGACCACAGAAAATATAGTGTGTTTTTAGCCTACCTCCAAGGAATTGAAACATTTGTGGCCCGTTGACTTCTTCAACCCGGCCTATAAGTTTTTAGCCTACCTCCAAGGAATTGAAACCGGACCGGGGCCTGCCAGCTGAGGTCATAAGGGACAGTTTTTAGCCTACCTCCAAGGAATTGAAACGGGCCTTTCTTTCGGGTATGTGGATTTACCTGTGGTGTTTTTAGCCTACCTCCAAGGAATTGAAACTGAAAGAGGTACGCGTTCACCCGATCCTGAAACATTAGTTTTTAGCCTACCTCCAAGGAATTGAAACCCGGAACAGATATGCTCCCAGCCCAGATACGCTACAGGTTTTTAGCCTACCTCCAAGGAATTGAAACCTGTAGTATCTACTCCTTCTGTTATTGACATAGGTGTTTTTAGCCTACCTCCAAGGAATTGAAACTAGTCTCAGTAGTATATACATAGATAACGCCATATTTGTTTTTAGCCTACCTCCAAGGAATTGAAACTGAGAAGCATAAAGATGATATTTGGGTTGGCTATAGTTTTTAGCCTACCTCCAAGGAATTGAAACTTCAAAATCAGGTGGAAGTAGATTCATTGAAGCAGAGTTTTTAGCCTACCTCCAAGGAATTGAAACAACCAATAATCCATGTAATCAGCAACAGAAATTTCAGTTTTTAGCCTACCTCCAAGGAATTGAAACCCCGAAGTTACCCAAAACTTTTAAACTCGGGTAACCGGTTTTTAGCCTACCTCCAAGGAATTGAAACTAAACTTCTACAGGGCTTGGTTCTTTTGTAAACAATGTTTTTAGCCTACCTCCAAGGAATTGAAACTCGAATATGAGGCTGTTCATCGAAAATTGAATAATTTGTTTTTAGCCTACCTCCAAGGAATTGAAACTGGTATTGCTGCAATTAGCTGCGGTAAAGCCTGTGTCGTTTTTAGCCTACCTCCAAGGAATTGAAACTCGAGGGCAATTGTGAGGTATATGAACGGAGATATGGGTTTTTAGCCTACCTCCAAGGAATTGAAACATAAAGAAACCGAATCGCTGAATAAAAATGAGCTCGAGTTTTTAGCCTACCTCCAAGGAATTGAAACATAAAAAGTATGAGTGCAGCAGCAGTTGGAAAGAATGGACCTGTTTTTAGCCTACCTCCAAGGAATTGAAACATGATACAAACCTTGAAACATTAATGGACTTTTTATGTTTTTAGCCTACCTCCAAGGAATTGAAACGTGGAAAAGGAGAGATAAAGGATGAATTGTAATTGGTTTTTAGCCTACCTCCAAGGAATTGAAACTTCTGCTTCTTTTGGCTGGCTGTAAACCCGATACACTGTTTTTAGCCTACCTCCAAGGAATTGAAACGCCATATAGCTTTTTCTTCGGTTTCGCTGATGTTTTGTTTTTAGCCTACCTCCAAGGAATTGAAACTGTCTAACACGGATTTTGTAGGTTATGCCACCTATCTGTTTTTAGCCTACCTCCAAGGAATTGAAACAGGTATTTGGTAAGGCTCTCAGCAGATGCTGAATTGTTTTTAGCCTACCTCCAAGGAATTGAAACTCCTGTCAGAGGGACTTGGGCTTAATGTTGACAGCGAGTTTTTAGCCTACCTCCAAGGAATTGAAACCAAAGAAATCGAGAAAATGCTTTATAAGTATTTTGAAGTTTTTAGCCTACCTCCAAGGAATTGAAACTTCTATACACTACGGCCTCCACTAATTCAGGGTCCGCAGTTTTTAGCCTACCTCCAAGGAATTGAAACTCCCCACCAGTTCTAATAAAGGGTTTCCGGCATTTATGTTTTTAGCCTACCTCCAAGGAATTGAAACATGCCTTGGCCTCTGAGATTTTCTATTTCATCTATCAGTTTTTAGCCTACCTCCAAGGAATTGAAACTCGCCCTGACCGGGGGCGGGCAGGCCCCGGATTGGGGTTTTTAGCCTACCTCCAAGGAATTGAAACTGAATTGTAGCAGGAGATTTACCTTCTTCAACTTTTGTTTTTAGCCTACCTCCAAGGAATTGAAACCGAAACAGGGCGCAGGAATAGCAAAGCTAGACAGAGGTTTTTAGCCTACCTCCAAGGAATTGAAACTAATATAAGAATTCAGGAAGCTCAAAGAATGGGGTTGGTTTTTAGCCTACCTCCAAGGAATTGAAACCCGATATTGAATTCGCTGGTCGGCAATGTGCAAAATGGTTTTTAGCCTACCTCCAAGGAATTGAAACAGGGTGAAGAATGTTTTTTCCTAAGGGTGATTGGTGAGTTTTTAGCCTACCTCCAAGGAATTGAAACTAACGAATTTTCCTCTTAATTTTTCTCATATAAAAAGTTTTTAGCCTACCTCCAAGGAATTGAAACCTCTTTATAGTGGAACTCCAGGAAGTGGGAAAAGTTAGTTTTTAGCCTACCTCCAAGGAATTGAAACAAATTAATAAAGAGATTGGTTGGAGTCTTGAAGAACGGTTTTTAGCCTACCTCCAAGGAATTGAAACTCTCATATATGACGGTCCTGCTGTCGTCTATTTTTGTGTTTTTAGCCTACCTCCAAGGAATTGAAACACCTCCTTCCGAGGTGTGTTACTTCCTTAACATAATGTTTTTAGCCTACCTCCAAGGAATTGAAACTTGTTTGTAAATGTTTTACAGTTATTATACTTTTTGTTTTTAGCCTACCTCCAAGGAATTGAAACGGGCTTGGAAGTTCGTATGAAAATAGGCAAAATGAGAGTTTTTAGCCTACCTCCAAGGAATTGAAACTAAGGTTAAAATTGCTGACCTGCGCACGCTTCCAGAGTTTTTAGCCTACCTCCAAGGAATTGAAACCAGCATCCATCCATTTGTATACCCACGTTTGCCCTGTGTTTTTAGCCTACCTCCAAGGAATTGAAACCTAGGTAACTCTATTTCTAAAAGATATACTTATCACCGTTTTTAGCCTACCTCCAAGGAATTGAAACTGAATTCTGGGTCATGCGTTCTCGCTATTAACTTTGTGTTTTTAGCCTACCTCCAAGGAATTGAAACATGGTGTAGAGCTTGATATTCAGAGTGTGATATTGGTTTTTAGCCTACCTCCAAGGAATTGAAACATATTGATCAGCTTTCATGGCATTAACAAAATTAAGACGTTTTTAGCCTACCTCCAAGGAATTGAAACCAGTATCTGTTTCATCAAACATACCTGCCTGTGCTTCGTTTTTAGCCTACCTCCAAGGAATTGAAACTCGCAAGTGCTATAACTGCAATGGGGCAGAGTTCAGTTTTTAGCCTACCTCCAAGGAATTGAAACATGGTTTTAAACCAATTTGTGAGGGAACAAGCCGGAGTTTTTAGCCTACCTCCAAGGAATTGAAACAAGAATGAAGAAAAGGAGTTCTTCTCAGGGACGCCGTTGTTTTTAGCCTACCTCCAAGGAATTGAAACTCGAATATGAGGCTGTTCATCGAAAATTGAATAATTTTGTTTTTAGCCTACCTCCAAGGAATTGAAACTTTAGATAGGTTTTCAATGAGGACACCCCTTTTTGGTTTTTAGCCTACCTCCAAGGAATTGAAACTGCTGCTTGGCCATTGGCACCAATCGGAATATCTATTGTTTTTAGCCTACCTCCAAGGAATTGAAACTCGCAAAGTATTATGATACTTATGCTATATTTAGTGGTTTTTAGCCTACCTCCAAGGAATTGAAACTCGATAGTTGCGGTATAAGGTATTTTTTGGATAGTTTGTTTTTAGCCTACCTCCAAGGAATTGAAACAAAGATTCATCAAATGAACCATTTCATGAATCAATGTGTTTTTAGCCTACCTCCAAGGAATTGAAACCGAGTGAAAATTCAAAGCCTCTTGTAAAGTTCCTTGTTTTTAGCCTACCTCCAAGGAATTGAAACTCCATTCATTGCTTTTATAAAACGCTTCTGATTGTGTTTTTAGCCTACCTCCAAGGAATTGAAACATTTTTGAGTCTAATTCTTCCATCGTTTCACCTCTGTTTTTAGCCTACCTCCAAGGAATTGAAACCTGACAGAGCTGATGGTTCTGTTTAGCGCTTGAGCTGTTTTTAGCCTACCTCCAAGGAATTGAAACTTTCAAGCGTTCTTGTTGCTATACCTGTTTGACTTGGTTTTTAGCCTACCTCCAAGGAATTGAAACAGAAGCAATGATGCCTTTCCACTACTACTTACACTCCGTTTTTAGCCTACCTCCAAGGAATTGAAACTATTTATCACGTTTTTTAGGATTTTTAACAACATCGTTTTTAGCCTACCTCCAAGGAATTGAAACCTGTAAGGCAGTTTTGTATGTTGAGGCAGGGTATAGGTTTTTAGCCTACCTCCAAGGAATTGAAACTGCTATATTTAGTGAAGATGAAAAGGTTAAGTCCTCGGTTTTTAGCCTACCTCCAAGGAATTGAAACAATCTAAAAGGAGGAATAAAAATGAAGGAACATAGAGTTTTTAGCCTACCTCCAAGGAATTGAAACAAGGTAGTTATGACAGTAGGTTATCTGTGCAAGTATGTTTTTAGCCTACCTCCAAGGAATTGAAACACTCGTGAAAAAGTCGTTATCTCAGTAACGACAATGTTTTTAGCCTACCTCCAAGGAATTGAAACGAGATATCATGTCACATAATTCATGTCTACACAACTGGTTTTTAGCCTACCTCCAAGGAATTGAAACTAATATTTTTTGGATAAAATTCGCAGGGAGGCTAGTGTTTTTAGCCTACCTCCAAGGAATTGAAACTGTGCCTCAGATGATTCTTGACGTTAATCCTTCTATGTTTTTAGCCTACCTCCAAGGAATTGAAACTCTGCAGCATAATAATGTCCAATTAGATAGTGCTGAGGTTTTTAGCCTACCTCCAAGGAATTGAAACCACTGCTATCCATGATGCTTTTGTTGTAGGTTTAGTGTTTTTAGCCTACCTCCAAGGAATTGAAACAGATAAGGAGAACGTATACGTATTGTATCTATAGCCAGTTTTTAGCCTACCTCCAAGGAATTGAAACAAAAAAAGATATTTAATATATGATTCAATCTTATAAGTTTTTAGCCTACCTCCAAGGAATTGAAACCAAATATAAAAAGATCAAAAATATATGATGGAATCAAGTTTTTAGCCTACCTCCAAGGAATTGAAACTCCTTTCCTAAGAAATAGTCCGAAAAGATTGCAATATGTTTTTAGCCTACCTCCAAGGAATTGAAACAAAAAAAGATATTTAATATATGATTCAATCTTATAAGTTTTTAGCCTACCTCCAAGGAATTGAAACCAA